>JAQTVL010000150.1 GCA_028706835.1 Phycisphaerae bacterium
GCTGGCGGTAAAATGACCGGTCGATTTCTGTCCAGTGTCGTGATACCATCGCGTCGGGGCCGGTAGCCTTCGATGTTGCGGGGAGAGCCGCCATGGGAAAAGAGCGAAGTCCGTTCAGCCCCGGCAGGCCCGTTCCGGTGGAGTTTTTCGTCGGACGTCGGGCCGAGATCGGCCTGGTCTTGCGGTCCGCGGGTCAGGTGGCTGCGGGCAAACAGGAAAACGTGTTCGTCACCGGCGAGTATGGGATCGGCAAGAGCTCGCTGGCGGCCTATGTTCGTTTCGTCGCGGAAAAAGAGCACCGGCTGGCGGGCTTTCAGGTCTTTCTGGGCGGCGCGACAACGGTCGAGGAGATGGTCGAACACGTGATTTCCCGGATCGTGGATCAGGCCTACCAGCAGACAACGCTCGATAAGGTGAAGGGCTTCCTCGGCAAGTACGTTGAGGAATTGACCATCTTCGGGGCGAAGGTGAATCTGGCGGCTGTTCGAGCCGACGCTCCGGGTATCGCGCGCAATTTTCTTCCCTTCCTGCGACAGCTTTACGAGCACCTGCGGGCGGACTGGAAGGGCCTGCTGCTGATCCTGGACGACCTCAACGGAATCACCGCCAGCCCCGCCTTTGCCGCCCTGCTCAAGAGCCTGGTGGATGAGATTGCCACCAGCGGGCGCCCGCTCCCGCTGCTGCTCGTGTTGACCGGTGTTCCCGAGCGGCGCGACGAAATCCTGCACCACCAGCGCCCTGTCGAACGGATATTCGAGATCGTCGAGATCGAACCGTTGTCGGACGCCGAAACCCAGGAGTTCATTCGCCGCGCCTTCGCCAGCGTGGACATGACCGTCGAGCCGGAGGCGCTGGGGATGTTGGCCCAGTACTCGGGCGGATTGCCCAAGCTTGTACACGAATTGGGGGACGCCGCCTTCTGGGCCGCTTCCGGCCCCGTCGTTTCCGCACAGGATGCCCACAGAGCTGTTGCCATTGCCGTCGAAAGCGTCGGACGGAAGTACTTCGACCCGGTGCGTCGGGCCCTGCGAAGCAGCGACTATCATTCGATCCTGCGAAAGCTTGGAACCCTGGGCGCGGACGAAGTTCGATTCCGTCGCGCTGACGTCTTCAAGGGGCTGACCCAATCCGAGCGCGGCAAGTTGGACAATTTCCTTCAGCGTATGAAGAAACTGGATGCCCTGCACCCTGGTGATACCCAGGGAGAGTGGGTATTCCCAAACCGCCTGATCAAGCTGTACCTGTACCTCGAATCCACAACAGTCGGTTCCGGCGAGCGCAACGCTGTCTGATGGCTGGGCATCCTGGCGGGTTGTCTTGATTTGGGGACACACCATGGCACTCATGAAGACGACATTCAAGCCGGGGCGGAAGATTCGCCTCGGCCGAATTGACCCGCGGGCGGACAGCGGCCTGGACAAGAAGGCGGCGCTGGACCGGGCGGCCCGCGATCGCGAGGTCATCAGCGAGCTGGCGTATCGGCTGTACGCCGAGGGCAAGCGGGCGCTGCTGATCGTGCTCCAGGGCATGGACACCTCCGGCAAGGACGGCGTGATCCGCCACGTGGTCGGCGCGGTCAACCCGCAAAGCTGCACGGTCTGCCCGTTCAAGCAGCCGACGGCGGAGGAGCTGGCCCACGATTTCCTGTGGCGGATCCACCGGCAGGCGCCGCGGCTGGGGCACGTGGCCATCTTCAACCGGTCGCACTACGAAGAGGTGCTGGTCGTCCGCGTCCACAAGCTGGCGCCGGAGAAGGTCTGGCGGGGGCGCTACGAGATCATCAACCAGTTCGAGCAGTCGCTGCGCGACGCCGGCGTGACGATCCTGAAGTTCTTCCTGCACATCAGCAAAGCGGAGCAGAAGGAGCGGCTGGTCAGCCGGCTGGCTGACCCCGACAAACGGTGGAAGTTCTCGAAGTTCGACCTGGCGGAACGGGCGCTGTGGGACGACTACCAGGAGGCGTACGAGGACGCGCTGACGCGGTGCAATACGGACATTGCCCCGTGGCACGTAATTCCCGCGGACCGCAAGTGGCATCGCGACCTGCTGATCGGGTCGATCATCCGCAAAACGCTGGAAAAGATGAACCCGCAGTTCCCCCCGCCGCCGCCGGGGATCGAGAAGCTGAAAGTCACGTAGCACGCGCGCGTTGCGTTGTCTAACCGCGACCCGCAGAAGAGCGCGTCCCCGGAACACCCGCGACGAGTTCCCGTGTTTCACCTGACAGGCACTTTCTCTATCGAGGAGACCGTCATGACTCAACGTCGCATCACAATGTTCATCGCCCTCTCGCTTGCGCTGGTCGCTACCGCACTGGCGGCGGACCTCCAGGTGCCGCTGACCATCACCGAGCCGGCCGGCGTGGCCCGGCCGGCGGCCCCGGCCTGCGGCGGAATCCCGCTGCCCGCGGGGCAGTTCAAGAAGGATCAGCCGTTCGCCCTGTTCGACGGCGACAAGGAAGTGCCCGCGCAGGCGATCCCCTTCGTCGTTGACGACAAGGGCTTCATCCGCTGGCTGCTGGTTGACGTCCAGGTGGACCTGCCGGCCAAGGGAACCAAGGCGCTCACGCTAAAGGCGGTCAAGCCGAGCGCGGCGCTGGCGAAGGCCCTGAAGGTCTCCGACGGCGCCGCGGCGGTGACGATCGACACCGGCGCGGCGGTCATCGCCGTCAGCAAGAGCAAGCCGTTCGGCCTGTTCGACAGTGTGACGGTCGGCGGCAAACCTGTGGTGGTTGGCGGGGCTGCCAGCTACACCGACGGGTTCGACGGCAAGAAATACGTCGCGGACAAGCCGACCAGCGTGGAGGTCGAGTACGCCGGCCCGATGCGGACAACGGTGTGCATCAAGGGCCGGTTCGTCGGCGACGACCAGAGCAAACTGCTCTACATCGCCCGCGTGACGGCCTGGGCGGGGCACAGCGATGTCCATGTGAAGTACTCGCTGGCCAACAGCAACGAGGAACATTACCAGTACCGCCAGATCAAGGATTCGTCGATCGATCTGAAGCTGGCGGCAGTCGCCGGTGGCGCGACGGTCGGCCTGGCTAAGCCGTTCGAGGCGACGGGCGAGTCTGTCGCTGTCGAGCTGGGGCTGCGGGCGGGAGTGTCGGGCGGCGCGAAAGTGGTCGTCGACGGCAAGGACGCATGGACGAACGCCCCGGCGGCCCCGGCGGCGGCTGGCGCCAAGCCCGCCCCCGTCGAGAACCCGGACGGCTGGCTGGTCGCCAAGGGAATCCCGGTCGGCGTGATCGACCTGTACTTCAGCGACAACCCGGCCCGCCGGCTGGCGGTGAACAAGGACACCCTGGTGCTTGGCGGAATTATCGAGCGGTACAAGGGCGCCGAGACCGATGCGCTCGAAGCCAAGTGTTCCGAGGCGATGGGGCAGAAGACCAAGGACCCCAAGACCGACGAGGAGAAGGCCAAGAACAAGGATCTCGACAAACAGATCGGCGAATTGCGCAAGCAGATCGGCGCGTTCGGCCTGCCGTACGGGGCCAAGGGCCGCTGGCTGTTCGACTGCTCCCACCTGACGTCGCAGTATGCGATCGATTTCGCCGCGTCGGCTGACAGGATGGCTGACGGCGCGAGGCAGGCCCGCCAGCAGTTGCACGTGCTGGCGCCGCCGGCGTGGTATTTCGAGGGCACCGAGTCGCTGGCGGTGGGCAAGTTCGGCACGCAGGCGGACGAGCTGAAGTGCTACGAAACCTGGGGCTGGAAGTACGACCCGAAGCAGGTGCCGACCGCGCCGCAACTGAACATCGGCCGCTGGGTCGCGGGCGAGGACAACCACTACGAGACCGAGGATGACACGGCGGACGCGCTGGTGCTGATGTATCTGCGCACCGGCAAGCGGGCCTTCTTCGACACGTGCGAGCACTGGACCAACTATAACCTCGACCTGGCCGGCTGGCGAACCGACGGCTGGCGCTACAAGGATGGCGGCGTGTGGTGGACCTCCGGCGGCCCGCTCGGCAACAGCCCGCAGCGCAAGGCCGACCCCGTGACCGCGATGTACAACGGGGCCCCGGCCATGTGGACCACCGGCATGAAGACCAAGACGATGTCGTTCAACTGGGGCGAAGCGGCCGACCTGGCGTTCATGGCCAACTCGAAAATGTGCTACTGCCACAACTGGGGCGAAGGCACCGCCGAGTGGTTCTGCATCACCGGCGATCGTGACGCCTACGAGGCGGCCATCGACAACGTCGAGCAGAACTTCGATTCGCAGAAGCGTGCGTTCGGAAAGACTCCGGGCAAGGCGGCCGGGTATTCCCGCGACTTCACCCGCGCCTGCTACCTGACCAACGCCACCCGGCTGATCGCCCCGACCGACCCGTTCGTCGTCGAGGCCAGCGATTACCTGGCGGCCTGCTTCCTCCAGCGCCCGAACAAGGAGCCCCGCGGCTTCCTGAACACGGCGGGGGGCGCGCTGCCCATGGCGGAACTCAAGAAGCGGGTCGGGCAGCGCGGCATTGATGAGATGAACAAGCTTGGCGTCACGCTGGACGAGAAGGCCGGCACGCTGACCGACCCGAAGACCGGCGCCAAATGGCAGCCGTTGGCTGACCCCCACACCTGGATGTTCCCCCCACTGTCGCGGGCCATGGAAACCTACTATCGCCTCACCGGCAACGAGGAGGCGTTCGACTGGCTTGTCGGGTACGGACAGGCTGTGGCCAACGTGCTGTTCCAGCCGAAGCACGGGAACCTGGCCTACGGCTCGTTCCTGGTCGACTTTCCGACCAAAGGCTTCGCGTGGGATGCGCACAGTTGGCAACTGCCCGAGGACTGCAAGAACGGCGAGGGCGTGGTGACCGGCTCGGACGGCAAGCCGATCCTCGACGCCAAGGGCAATCCGATCCCGGTGGCCATCAACGGCTACCTGGCGCAGTTCTACCCGGACGTGGTGGCCCGGGCGTACTCGTTCACCGGCGAGCCGTTCCTCAGGCAGCGGGCCTACGACTTCTGGTACTGGGGCAGCCACCGCGGCTACAACACGCCGAAGATGCACGCCCTCGGCGGCGTCGGCGCGTGGGTCAACGTCTACGGCGTCCACAGCGAGCACGTCTGCTTCACCGGCAAGACGTTCTATGAGTTCTCGCACCCGCGGACGGACACCGAGGCGCCGGCCGCGGTGACCGACCTGGCGGTCAAGGTTGACGGCGAAAAGGCGACAGTGACATTCACCGCCCCGGCTGACAAGGGCGGCAAGGTCGCCTGCTACCAGGTCAAGTGCGCCGACAAGACGATCGTGGACTACGCCGCGTTCCTGAAGGCCTTCGCGGACAACAAGGACGCCGCCGTCTGCAACTGGTGGATGGCGACGAACGTGAAGGGCGAACCGGCCCCGGGCAAGCCGGGCGAGAAGGTCACATTCGAGGTGACCGGCGTGCCGGCGGGCGCCAAGTGCTTTGCCCTCGTCAGCTTTGATGACAGCGACAACCGCAGCGGGCTGAGCAACGTGGCTGAAGCGAAGTAACGTGCGGGGGAGTTGAATTGACGGCAACCGTTGGAGCCCCGGGTCGCGGCCAGACAATCGGCTGCGACCCGGGGCCCGCGACGGGCAAATCACGTTGCGATCTCAGTTACAGGTCTGGCTTGCTTGTTCTGGTTCAGCATCGTCAACACAATGCACACCGCCAGAATTCCCGCGAGAATCGCCGACGATCCGATCGTGCCGAAGCCCAGGCCGCCTTTCTCGGGCGTCTTCGTAAGGACGTCACCCATCGTTGCGCCGAACGGGCGGGTCAGGACGAAGGCCACCCAGAACAACAGGACCTTGGAAAGCGGCGTGAAGAACGCGCACAGGAGCACCACGGCCAGCAGGCTGCCAATCAGAATCGCGCCGCCCGCGAACCCGAGGCCGGAATCGTCGGCCAGGAAATCGCCCAAGGCCGTGCCCAGGGTGTTCGAGAAGAGAATGGCGATCCAATAGAGCAGCTCGACCTTGCGACTCCTGACGTCATTGACCGACAGCGAGCCGACAGCAAAACGCCAGAACAGGAAGATGCATATCAGGATGCTGACCAGGATCGCGGAGCCAAGCGTATAGCCAAGGCCCAGGGTCCGGTCCATGTAATCCGACATCGTCGTGCCGGCGGTGCTGGTGGTCAGGATGACGAACCAGTAGAGGTACGGAAGATACTTCTTCGAGAACAACTGGGCAACCAGGCTCGCGAGGAACGCGGATATCAGCATGATCGAGCTGATGGCGTAGCCCACGTTCAAGGTCATGGACAACAGATCGCCGGCCGTCTCGCCCAACGTGGTGGCGGCAATCTTCATAATCCAGAACGCGGCGGCGATCTTCGGTAGCTTGTTGTCCATCGCTGTTCACTCCAAACAAACAGACCCGTCGACCGAAAAAGCAACGCAAACGGTTCGACTAACTATATGGATAGGAGATGAAGGCGGCGTGAAAGCGATTCATCGCCGCGAGGCGGGTGGTTGGCCACCGCCGGAGGGAAACGGATCGATCAGTGGCGCGGGTTTCGCTATCGCCCCAGGCACATCAGCGTGCCGTCCTGCAACGCCAGGTAGACCCGCTCGCCGCCGACGGCCAGGCCGTCGTAGCATGGCGAACAGTCCAGCTTGATCTCCGGCTGGCGGGTTTTACCGTCCACGGCGGACTTGATCCACAGTCGGCTGCCGTCGTACTTCCCGCCCTGCCAGCCGTTATGGATCTCGCCGGCGTAGAACGCGGTGTTGCCGGTGACCGCCGTGGCAATGATGTGGGCCCACTCGATGTGCGGCTCGAGTTGGGTCCGCCACAGAAAGTCCTCGGGCTTGAACGGGTCTGGGTGCTTCGGCCCGGCGGTCGGCGGCGGCTTCGGGATGTCGGCCTTCGCACGCGCGACCGCGGCGCCGGGCATCGCGATCACTTGCCCATTCCACGCCATCATGCTGCTGCAAATCCGGCCGAGCATGAGGCCGCCGCCGCTGCGCCTGCCAAAGCCGGCCGACCACGAGCCGTCGATCATGCTGCCGAGGCTGTAGAACTTCTGCGCCGGCGGCAGATCCGCGCCGGTCTTCGGGTCCATCCGCAGCGTGTGCCAGGCGAGTTCGCCGTCCCGCACGGACACCACGTCGACCAGGCCCATCTGCTTCGAGCCGAGCAGCCTGGTCCACACTGTCTCCCCGGTGTCGGGCTTGAACGCGACCATCGCAATGCCGCCGCTGGCCTGGGTCGATCGCCCGGCCGTCGCATACGCCAGGCCGTCGTAGACCAGCACCGCGCCGGTGGCCGGCCAGAGCGACTCGACCACGCCATGGTCGACCATCCGTCGCTCGGCTGGCGCGATCCGCACGCGATAGGCGAGTTGGCCATCCGTGGCTCGGAGCGCATAGGCCCACCCGTCGTGGCAGCCGACGAGCAGCAGGCCCTTGTGGTAGGTCGGAGGAGAGTCGATGCGGCTGGCAAGCGACGCCTTCCAGATCGCGGCGCCGGTGTCGGGCTTGAGCGCGATCACCTGGCCGGAGTGGAATCCGGCGACGATCACCATGCCGGCGGCGACGATCGGCGCGGTCAGCGGCTGGGGCGAGCCGATGCGCGAGGCCCAGGCTTCCGCGAATCCGAAGGGCAGGGCGTCACCGGCGGCGGCGCACGGCACTTTCCACAGCACCTTCAACGTGTCGGGCATGCTGGTGGCCACACCGGCGCTGCGCTCGACGTTCTGGCGATACATCGGCCAATCGTCGGCTGACGCGGCCGGGCCGGTCGCGCCAAACGCGGGTCCCTTTTCGACCGGGCGCGTGGTGGCGAATTCCTCGGGCGTTGGCGGCGCCGGGGCCGGGCCGGAGGCGATGAAGCCGCCGACCTGGGCGGCAAAGCAGCCGCAGTTATTCTGCGCGGTGTAAAACATGCCGTTGGCCGGCACCATGCCCTGAAGGCAGGCGCCGCGGGCGGCGCCGAACGACAGTTTGGCCGGCGGTTTGGTCGGGTCGTCGCCGTACTGCACGTATCCGCCGCCGCGCGATGCGGTGACCATCCGTTCGCCGACGACCACCGGCGGCACGCACCCGCCGACGACATTGCTGCCGGCGTAGGTATTGCCGATGCCCGGGCCGGGCAGCTTCTTGCCCGTCGCCAGGTCGTAGCGCCCGGTGTCGCACCACAACTCCCGGCCGACGATGCTCCGGGCGGTGGACTTCGGGATGGTGAACCGCACTTTGCCGTCCGCGGCCTCCAGCACGAACGCCTCGCGATTGGGTTTGGCCTTCGACTTGGACACGACGGCGCAGCCGGGGCCGGCGAAGTTCAGGCACGTGTCCGCTTCCTCGCCGAAGGTCGTGTTTGGCAGGCGCCACTTTTCCTTCCCGGTCGCCAGTTCGAGGCCCACAAGCTGCCGCTCCGTCGGCGGGTTGCCCTTGTGCGTCAGCACGTAGAGCATGCCGTCGCCGGCGGCCATCGTCAGCGGGGTGAGCGGCTGCGACCACTTCGACTTACCCGCCTCGTCGAACGCCTCGACCGTCCCCTCGCCGCCCGGCCACCACACCGAGCGAATGCCGTCGTTCTCAAAACCGTCCTTGTCCTTCGACAGCTCGGTCTTCTCCCAGCAGCCGGCTACCAGGCTGCCGTCGAGCAGCAACAGCCGCCGCGGCTGGAACTTGGTCTGGCAAACGGCCTCGACCTTGCCGGTGGCGGCGGCGATGACGATCAGTTCGTTCCGCCGGGTGGTGTAGACCCGCCGGTCGGTGGCGACGATCGGCCAGACGTTCCGCCAGTCGAGCTCGACCTTGCCATAGGTCGCTTCGAGGTTGAGCTTCCACAGCGGCAGGCCACTGTAGGCGTCGCGGGCGATCAGGTAGGCGTCGCGGCGATTGGCCTGCATATTGGCGATGTCGTCGATGTTGACGGTGAAGCACCGCCCGCCGGCCAGCACGACCGCCCGGCACGATGCGCACTCGCCGAATCC
>JAQTVL010000151.1 GCA_028706835.1 Phycisphaerae bacterium
AAGCGTTGCGACAAATAGATATTTTGCGGAATGCCTCTGGACCCCGCCCGACCCGCTCTTACCGCCGGTTGGCCGGGTGCGACGAAAAGCTATTCGTCAGAGCTGGTCGCCACTCAGTTCCGGGGAGGCGGTTTACGCACGCCGATTCGATGAAACAAGACTCAGTGGCTGAGCCAGTCTTCCTTCGTGATAACGTGCGGGCGGATCAGCAGGAGCAGAGCTCGCTCACCTTGTACCCAAGTCCAGACGGCTGTATGGTCGTTGCGTACAACTGTAGTTGCACCGATCTCTTGCGCGGTCTCGGTCTGTGATTCTTCTCCGGGGAGTTCAGGCTTGGTGGTCGTGCAGGACCGGGCCGTCGCGAACCGCACCGAAAGCGTTACGTGTTGCCGGTTCGACGACGCCGTCGCTCGCACCTCTGCCGATGCACTGTTCGGTTGAGACGGGTCTCCCGGTCGCGCAGGTGTTGCGGAAACGTAATCCGTCATGGTCTGGAGAAGAATGCAGGCTTGATGCCCGTCCAGCAGCGTGATTTGCATCTGCGATGCCACAGACCCGGGGACAGTCTTCTGCAGGTCGGCGATCAGTGGTTCGACTTGCCTGTCGGATAGGAAGCCCGGTTGGTCCCGCCACAAGGATCGCAGTTTCGTCGCTGGCATGCAGAAGGTACGAAACCCAACCGTGATCTGTGTTCCCTCGTTTCTGCCCAATTCGCGGAGGAGATGAGTGAGATGGCGATGCCCTTCCGGGGTCTGGCGGACGACCAGCAGGCCATCGGTTTCAAGAATGTTCGCCTGTCCGGTCGGTGCCCAACTGCCAGGAAGGATGGTTGCGCGGATCATTCCAAGGAAGCGGTCAGTCTGGGTCTGTCGCTCCGTGTCGTCAGCGCCGAATATCCCGCCCCCGTCGGGCTGGCTGGTTGGTCGCCGTACACGGAACTCAGTGAGCGGGTGCAACAGGTCACGCGCGTCGTAGGCTCGTATCAACATCCCATTCTTGTCGATCGGTCTTGCGTCCGCACTCGACGCAATCTGCGGCCAGGCAGTGTCGTTGCCGGGGTCCTTTGCCCGGGCGTGAATTCCGGGTTCGGATTGCTGGCACGCTGCCAGAGCCAGGAGGGGGACAATTACCGCCAGCGACGATACGACGCTGTTCTGTTTCGCAGTCGTCATCATGAGCCCCTCTTGTCGGTGGTTTTGGTTTGACCAGCTATCAGAATAAGGCAGTTGATCTGCAAATACAACTATCCGTGCCCCGCCGTCTATCGATTCCTGCGGGAGTCGGCTACCCTATAGACGAACACACCCTGCGCGGGCGACTAAAGCCATGGTCATCCGCCCCGGTCGCAGGCTATGATACGCTCCCGGCTGATCCGAATGGGGCAGGAGACCGACATGGCCCACGACACTCGTCCGCCGAGCCAGCGGAAGCCGACGGCCGCCGACTACTCGCGCTATGCCGGCATGGGCATCGAGTTTGCCGCTGCCATCGCCCTGTGCGTCGCCGCCGGCTGGTGGGTGGACAAGCGCTGCGGCACCATGCCGTGGTTCATACTGGTCGGCCTGGCGCTCGGCTTCGCCGCCGGCCTGTATCGCTTGGTCCTGGCGCTCGGCCCGGGCCGGGGCGGGAAGAAGTAGGGCGTGGCGAGGAATATCTTTTTGTGGAGTGCGGGAGCGCAGCTCCCGCTTTGGGTCGGCGCCGAAACGTTGCTGTTAACCAAAGCGGTAGCTGCGCTACCGCACTCCACAAACTGCGAAGAGAAAGACGCAGGAATGTCGTATCCCAACTATTTTACTTGCCTTTTGATCGGCTGACCCTACAATCGCCGCTCTTGCGGCCCGGCTGAGGCGAGATATGGCCCGATTATGGCCTCGAATCGCGGTGGTGCTGGCGATCGGACTGGCAGGCGGATGCTGGCCGACCTGGCACTTCGCTGGCTCCCCCGGCGTGACAGCCATGGCCGTCGCAGCCGGTGCGGCCTTGCTCGGCCTGGGCGCGGGTCTGATAATTTTGGCCCGGAAAACTCAAGAACCGGGGCCTAAACTGGCGATGACGTTCCTGTTGACCGCCCCGATTCGCATGACGGTCACGCTGGCGGCTGCAATCGCGGCCTGGCTCGCTGGATATTGGCCGGTCTTGCCGCTTATGATCTGGACGGTGGTGTTTTACCTGTTGCTGCTGGCCGCCGAGGCGAATTGGCTGACCAGCCTGCTCAAGAGTCAGGCCGCTCGTAGCGAATGACCCTGTTGACGACCATCCTGGCAGTCTCGGAAAACCCGATCGAACACGTAGCCGATCGCCCGTGGAAGACCACGCCGCCGCTGGGCGGAGATCACTTCTGGGCCGGCCACGTGCTCTCGTCGCACATCGCCGTGATGATCCTGGCCGCCGTCCTGCTCACCATCGTCGTGCTGATCGCCGCCCGACTGCGCGGCATCCGCGTGCAGGGCAAGGGCTACAACCTGCTCGAAGTCCTCGTGCTGTTCGTGCGGGACTTCATCGCCAAGCCGGCTCTGCACGGCAAAGCCTACCGGTTCATGCCGTTCTTGCTGACGCTGTTCTTCTTCATCCTGGCCTGCAACCTGCTGGGCATGATCCCGCTGCTGGATATCAGCCACGCGGTGGCTGCGAAAGTGCCCGCGTTGGAGAACTACCCCGTCGGCGGCACGCCCACCGGCAATATATGGATGACCGGGTCGCTGGCCACGATGACCTTCCTGATGATCGTCGGGCTGGGCATGGCTGAGCAGGTGCGGCATTTCGTCCACAAGGGCCGCCCAGCCATCCTCGGCTGGGCCATCGGGTTCTTCCTGTATTTGAAAAGCCTCATGCCGCCGATGACCGGCGTGGTGAAGATTCTGATGGCCCCGCTGCTGATCCTGCTGGAGTTCATCGGCGTGCTGGCCAAGTGCTTCGCGCTGGCCGTGCGTTTGTTCGCGAACATGAACGCAGGCCACATTTTGCTGGCTGTGCTGCTCTATTTCATCTGGTACTCGACGACGCAGGCCGGCGCGATGGCGTTGCTGGTGGCCCCGTCGTCGATCATCGGCAGCGTGGCGATCAACCTGCTGGAACTGCTGGTGGCGTTCATTCAGGCGTTCATCTTCACGTTCCTGGCGGCGTTGTTCATCGGCATGTCGGTGAACCCGCAGCACTGAGGAAATGCGGAATGCGGAATCGGTATAGGTCCCATGCGTCCCATAGTTCCCATTGACCGCCGCAACAAGACGATCTGAAGACAAGGATTTCAGGATTCGAGCTTTGTGGCTCGCAGACAACAGGAGAGGAAGAAAATGCTCAAGACAGTGACAGTGGGTTTGATCGTTCTGGCGATGGTGGCCATGCCGACGTTGGCGTTCGCGCAAACGGCGCCGGCGCCGACGGACCACGCGACGGCCCAGTCGGGCGGATGGCAGTTGCTCGGCGCCCGAGGCCTGGCGATGCTGGGCGCGGGGCTCGGCGCAGGCCTGGTCATCATCGGCGGCGCCAAGGGCATCGGCCAGATCGGCAGCGGCGCGGTCGAGGCCATCGCCCGCCAGCCGGAAGCCGGCGGCAGCATCTCCGCGGCCATGATTATCACGGCCGCCATGATCGAAGGCGCGACCCTGTTCGCGGTCGTCGTCTGCCTGCTGTGCGTGATCTTCGGCAAGGCGCTGTAGGCAAACGCGTAACAGCGTTCCGCCTGCGGCTCTGTTACAGGTGAACTGCTGGATCGGGTGCCATGCCTGCGACGGCTGTTTTGTCGCAGGCATGAGGAAGACATGCTTGCGACGGTACGGCTGTCGCAAGCATGGCACCCCACAAATCACGAGTAACGGAGCATTCGCAGTTCGGAGAAGGATGAGGATCATGATTCATCCCAACATAAGCACGCGCCTGCGCTGGGTGCTGTCGGCGGCGATGCTGCTGGCGGCCTGCCCGGCGGCGGCGATGGCGGCGGAGCATGGCGGCGGCGAGGACGCCTCGCTCTTCGGCGGAAGCATTTGGACCGCCGTCTGGGCGCTGCTGATCTTCGTCGTGCTGCTGGTCGTGCTCGGCAAGTTCGCCTGGAAGCCGGTGGTCAAGATTCTTGAGGACCGCGAGCAGAAGATCGCGACGGCCCTCGAGGAATCCGAGGCGAACCGCAAAGAGGCCCTGACGCTGCTGGAGCAGTACCGCAAGCAGCTTGAGCAGGCCCAGGCTGAGGCCGTCCGGCTGATGCAGCAGGCCCAGGCTGAGGGCGAGAAGGTCCGCAAGAGCATCGTGGACACGGCGCGAACGGAGGCCGACGACGCCCGCAAGCGGGCGGTCGAGCAGATCGAGGCCAGCAAGAACGTCGCCGTCGCGGCCCTGTTCTCCGAGGCGGCGACGATGGCCGCCAAGGTGGCTGGGCAGATTCTCCAGCGCGAAATCCGCCCCGAAGAGCATCGCCAACTCGTTGAGCAGGCGTTGGCGGATATGGGGCGCGAGAAGACGAAGAACTGAGGGATCAACACGGATTGCGCGGATTTCACTGAGAAGAGATGAAGAATGATGAAGTCCGTGTAATCCGTGAAATCCGTGTTCATCCGTTCTTTCGGCGAGCGAGTAAGGCGTTCCGATGGCGCAGAGTGAGCAACAACTTGAGCGGGCACGCGAATTCGTACACGCGCTGCTCGACCTGGCCGAACAGGCCAACCGGGTGGACGAGGTCCAGTCGGACCTCGACTCGCTGGCGGAGCTGATGTCGGCCGACGCCGAGTTCGCGCTGTTCACGGACTCGCCGATGATCGGCGCGGGCACGAAGTTCGAGTCGCTCCAGCGCGTGCTCGGCGGGCGGATCGACGACCTGACGCTCAAGTTCCTGCACGTCGTCGCGGAGCACCACGCCCTGCCGCTGCTGCGAGTGCTGGGCGAGGCGTTCCAGACGGAACGCGACCTGCGGGCGAAACGGGTGAAGGTCGAGGCCACGCTCGCCAGGCCCATGGACGAGGCGGATCGGCAGCAACTCGTCGGCCGGCTGGCGGGGATGCTGAAGTGCCCGGTGAAGCTGGAGGAGCGCGTGGACCCGTCGCTGATCGGCGGCGTGGTCATTCGGATCGGCGACAGGCTGTTTGACGGATCGGTTCGCCAGCGGCTGGAGCAGTTGAGGCGACAAGTGATCGCGCGAGGCAATCATGAAATTCAAAGTCGACGAGATCTCATCGCTGATTAAGCAGGAGATCGAGCAGTACCGAGGCCAGCTCGAGGTCGCCCAGGTCGGGCGCGTCATCGAGGTCGGCGACGGCATCGCCCGAATCCACGGGCTGTCCGGCGCCATGGCCAGCGAGATGATCAAGTTCGAGAACGGGTCCTTCGGCCAGGTGTTCAACCTGGAGCAGGACTCCGTCGGGGCTGTCATCTTCGGCGACTTCGAGCAGATCAAGGAAGGCGACCGCGTTACCGCCACCGGCGAACTGCTCAGCGTGCCCGTCGGCGACGCGATGATCGGCCGGGTGGTCAACCCTCTCGGCCAGCCGATCGACGGCCGGGGGCCGATCGAGACCCGCGACCGCCGCCCGGTGGAGATCAAGGCCCCCGGCATCGCCGATCGCCAGCCCGTGAAAGAGCCGCTCCAGACCGGCATCAAGGCCATCGACGCGATGACGCCCATCGGGCGCGGGCAGCGCGAGCTCATCATCGGCGACCGCAAAACCGGCAAGACGACCATCGCGATCGACACGATCATCAACCAGAAGGGCGGCGACGTGGTTTGCGTCTACGTCGCCATCGGGCAGAAGGAATCGACCGTGGTGTCGGTGGTCGAGACGCTCCGCAAGGCCGGCGCGATGGACTACACCATCGTGGTGTGCGCGTCCAGCACCGCCCCGGCCCCGCTCCAGTACATCGCCCCCTACGCCGGCTGCACCATCGCCGAGCACTTCACCTATTCGCAGAACCGCCACACGCTGGTCATCTACGACGACCTGAGCAAGCAGGCCACCGCCTATCGCCAACTGTCGCTGCTGCTCCGCCGCCCGCCCGGCCGCGAGGCCTATCCCGGCGACGTGTTCTACCTGCACAGCCGCCTGCTGGAACGCGCCTGCAAGCTGTCCGACGAGCGCGGCGGCGGGTCGCTGACCGCCCTGCCGATCGTCGAGACGCAGGAAGGCGAAGTGTCGGCCTACATCCCGACCAACGTGATCTCCATCACCGATGGCCAGATATACCTGGAGCCGTCGCTGTTCTACGCCGGCGTGCGCCCGGCCATCAACGTCGGCATCAGCGTGTCGCGCGTCGGCGGCAACGCCCAGGTCAAGGCGATGAAGAAGGTGGCCGGCTCGCTCCGGCTGGACCTGGCCGCCTACCGCGAGTTGGAGGCCTTCGCCCAACTCGGCACGGAACTCGACGCCGCCACCCAGCGCCAGCTCGACCGCGGCGCGGCCATGGTCGAACTGCTCAAGCAGCCGCAATACTCGCCGTATCCGATCATCGACCAGGTCATCTCGATCTACGCCGGCGTGAACGGCTACCTCGACCGCGTCCCGATGTCGAAGGTGCGCGACTACGAGCACGGCCTGCTGGCCTACGTGAAGTCCACGGAGCGCAGCCTGTATGAGACGCTCCAGAAGAAGCCCGAGCTGACGGACCCGGTGGTCGCGGAATTGAAGCGCGTGCTGGCGGCGTACACCGAGCGATTCGTGGCCGGCCTGAAAACGTAGTAACGGAAGCGAATGGCAAGAGCTCGCGTCATAGTGAAGCGTCGCAAGGCGGTCCGCAACATCCGCAAGATCACGCGGACGATGCAGTTGATCGCCACGTCGCGGTTCCAGAAGGCTTTCGCCCGCGCGACCGCCTCCAAGCCGTACGTTCAGAAGATATCGGCCCTGGTGCGCCAGTTGGCCCAGGCCTCCGCCGGGCAGGTCCAGCACCCGCTGCTGGAGCAGCGCGAGCCCAAGACTGGCCTGCTGCTGATCGTGACGAGCAACCGCGGCCTGTGCGGCGGCTACAACGCATCCGTGCTGCGGGCCGCGATCGCGCACGTCAAGGCCGAGCAGGCCGCCGGGCGGAATGTCCGCATCGACGTCGTCGGCCGCAAGGGGCTGCTCTACCTCAAGTTCCTCGGCTACGCGATCGACTCGTCCAACACCGACATCGGCGACAAGCCGACGTTCGAGAAGATCGAGCCGCTGGCGGATCGCTACATCAACCTGTTCGCCCGCGACAAGGCGATCGACTCGGTTCACGTGGCCTACATGCGGTTCGTCAATGCCGGCTCGCAGCGTCCGACCGTCGTTCAGCTTCTGCCCCTCGGCGGGCTGGAAGGCGAGCCGGCGCAGCAGGGCGACGCCGTCTCGCTGGACAGCTACGACCTGTCGCCAGGCGCCGGCGAGTTGCTGGCCCAGTTGCTGCCGGCGACGGTGAAGGTCCGGCTGCTCCAGTACTTCAACGACGCGGTGGTCGGCGAGCAGGTCGCGCGGATGACGGCAATGAAGTCCGCGACCGAGAACGCGGAAGACATGATCAAGCTGCTGACGCGGCAGTACAACCGTGCCCGTCAGTCGCAGATCACCAAGGAAATCAGCGAGATCATCGGCGGGGCGGACGCACTGAAATAATCTGAGGTCTCAGACATGGCAACAGGCAAAGTATCCCAAGTCATCGGGTCCACGTTCGACGCCGAGTTTCCGGAAGGGCAACTCCCGGAAATCTACAACGCCGTCGAGACCGAGATCACCGTCGGGCAGGCCAAGCGCAAGCTCGTCGGCGAGGTGCAGCAGCAACTCGGCGGCGGGCAGGTCCGCTGCGTCGCGCTCGACTCGACCGACGGGCTGATTCGCGGCGCGGATGTCGTCGACACCGGCACGGCTGTCACCGTCCCGGTCGGCGAAGTGACCCTCGGCCGGGTGTTCAACCTGCTCGGCGAGCCGATCGACAACCGGGGGCCGGTGGCGGCCGGTAAACGCATGCCGATTCACCGAGACGCCCCGCGGTTTGACGAGCTGGAAACCAAGACCGAGGTGTTCGAGACGGGCATCAAGGTGATCGACCTGCTCACGCCGTTCGTCAAGGGCGGCAAGATCGGCCTGTTCGGCGGGGCCGGGCTCGGCAAGACGGTCGTCATCCAGGAACTCATCGCCCGCATCGCTCGGTTCCACCACGGCTACTCGGTCTTCTGCGGCGTCGGCGAGCGAACCCGCGAAGGCAACGACATGTGGCTGGAAATGCAGCACACCAAGATCGGCAACACCGAGGACCGCGTAATCTCGCACACCGCCATGGTGTTCGGCCAGATGAACGAGCCCCCGGGCGCCCGGCTTCGCGTCGCGCTGTCCGGCCTGACCATCGCTGAGCACTTCCGCGACGAGATGCACGCCGACGTGCTGGTGTTCGTGGACAACATCTTCCGCTTCAGCCAAGCCGGCTCCGAGGTGTCGGCGCTGCTCGGCCGAATGCCGTCCGCGGTGGGCTATCAGCCGACGCTGGGCACGGAGATGGGCGAGTTGCAGGAGCGTATCACGTCGACCAAGCAAGGCTCGATCACGTCGGTGCAGGCGGTCTACGTGCCGGCTGACGACCTGACCGACCCCGCGCCCGCGACCACGTTCACCCACCTCGATGCGTTCATCGTGCTCCAGCGGGCGATCGTCGAGAAAGGCATCTACCCGGCCGTCGATCCGCTGGAAAGCTCCAGCCGAATCCTCTCGCCGGAATTTGTCGGCCAGGAGCACTACGACGTGGCCCGCAGTGTGCAGAAGACTCTTCAGCGATACCGCGACCTCCAGGACATCATTGCGATCCTTGGTGTCGACGAGTTGAGCGTGGAGGACAAGCTGGTCGTCGCCCGTGCCCGCAAGATCGAGCGGTTCCTCAGCCAGCCGTTCTTCGTGGCCGAGCAGTTCACCGGCTTCCCCGGCAACAACACGCCGCTGAAGGAGACGGTGCGAAGCTACAAGGAACTGATCGAGGGCAAG
>JAQTVL010000152.1 GCA_028706835.1 Phycisphaerae bacterium
GCGATTTGAACAGGCACTCTGCCACGAAATTCTGGCTGAAGGTGTTGCTTCGCCAGACCAGTTCACCAAGGTTCTGCTCGCGGCGATACAGGACGGTCAGGCCTTCGGGCGGCGAGCCGTCCGGCTTGCGGACGCGCTCCCATCGCACCTTGCCCGCGATGCCGATCCCGTTCCTGGCCAGCAGGTCGACGAAGGTCTGCATGGTGAAGGCCGGCGGGTCGGTGATCGGGACGGAATAGAACTCCGATCCGCGGGCCTTGATGTTGCCGCTGGCGGTGATGGTGTTGCTGACGCCGTGGCGCTGGAACCGGACAATGTGGCGGGTGGAGTCGGTGACGGCCTTGTTGATGATCTTAACGTAGCGCGTCTCCGGGCTCATCTCGACGATGGCCGGCTCGCCGTCGGCGGCGCCGGGGGCGCAGCGGAGGTCGATGCAGTTGTCGTTGAAGTTCAGGCCCGCGACCTCGGCCTGATACCACGTGTCGCGCTGGTTGGCGGGCCAATTCGGGTTGAAATACTGCGTGTCGAAGACGGTGATGTCGACGACGAGATCGCCGGGGACGACCGTGATGCCGGCCTTCTTGAGGGCCGCGACGACGGCGAGGAACGGGGCTTCGATGGTCGCGTTGTGCTTCCTGGCGATGCGCTCGTCGCCGAGGCCGGGGTCGCCGGAGGCGATGACGACCATGTCCTGGCCTCGCAGGGCGAAGGTGGTCTGGAAGCTGAAGTCGGCTCCGAGCTGGTCGAGGGCGGCGGCGGTGGTGAGCAGTTTCATGTTGCTGGCGGGGATGAACAGCTCGGCCTCCCGCAGCGAGTAGACGGGCTTGGAGGCGAGGACGTCGACGATGCACACGCCGCCGTGCATGTCCTTCACGCCGGGGTCGGCCAGCACCGCGTCGATGCGGGCCTTCTGCGCGGCGTAGTCCTGCGCGGCGAGGGGGGCCGGGGCAAGCAGAGAGGCGACGGCGAGGCAGGCGGCGACGGCGTGGGCGTACTTCATGGTTCCATCCTTGGAAACATCGTCCGTGTCGGGCCGCACCATTTATATCGTCCGGGCGGCCGGAACCAAAGATGAAATTCCGCGGGCGGGGCTATTCGTTTGCCTTGGGTTTTTCCGCGCCGGGAAGGTTGAGGTCCGTGGCCTCCTTGCCGACCGGGAAGCTCGAGAGCTCGGTCTTGCCGTCGGCGTCGAGAAGGACCAGCTTGGTCGCGTGCGGCGGGATGGACTGCTTGGCCAGCAGGTCGGTGTTCTCCTTGTCGAGCTTGCGGATGTCCTCGGCCAGTTTCTTGACGACGTTGCGGGCGCGGGCGAGGCGCTCGGCTAAGTCGCGGACGGCGGCGGTCTCGCCCTCCTGGTTCATGCGCTTGTTGAACTCGGCGCGGGCGTCGTCGGAGTTCTTCTCGGCGATGATGAGGTCACGCTCCAGGCCGACCTTCTTCTGGGCGTTGATCGTGATCTGCGTCTCGGCCCTGGCGATCGCGTCGTTCATCTGGTCGATCTGGGCCTGCGCGACCCACGAGTTCCCCCACCGCGTCTGGCCGACGTGCTTGCCGGCCTTGTGCCAGGCATCGACGATCTGGCGGACCTGGCGCTCCGCGGCGGCGATGTCGGCCTTCGGGGCGTCGGCCTCGCGGGCCAGCACGAGCGCCGCGTCGATGTTGTCGAGCACGACGTCGCTGTCGAGCAGGGACGCGGCGCGGGCG
Organism: Phycisphaerae bacterium; assembly: GCA_028706835.1. Taxonomy (GTDB): domain Bacteria; phylum Planctomycetota; class Phycisphaerae; order JAJVII01; family JAJVII01; genus STB-87. Next base: position 1,705 of record JAQTVL010000152.1, read on the forward strand.
AGGTGCAGGAATGCCCGCGCGAAGTTCTTGTCCCGGGCCATCAGCACGCCGAGGTTGTTCATGGCGGCCGGCTGGTCCGGCGTGAGCGTCAGCACGGCGTCGAAGGCGGCCACCGCCTGCGGCGTGCGGCCGGCCTTGATGATCCGCTTGGCCTTGGCGAAGGGGATGTCGGCGCGATAGGGGTTGGATGCGGCGGCGGCGTCGAGCAGCCTGGCGGCCTCGTCGGCGTTGTCGGCCTTGGCGGCTTGGGCGAACAGTTCGTCCGCCTTGGCGGCTCGGCGGTCGGCGTCGGCCCGGGGGATCCACGTCGGGCCGAAACGGACCAGGTTCTTGTCCACTCGCTCCTGCCATTGCGCCAGCCGAGTCTTGGCCGGCCCGGCGAGGCTGCCCGTCCGGTGGTCGGCTGCGAATCTCGTCCAGACGGCCAGGCCTTCGCTCGCGGTGAGCGCCTTCTCCGATTCCGCGACGGCGCGGATGAACAACTCGCGGTCGCCGGCAGCCAACGTGCCGACCTCCGGCTCGGGCTGGGTGGCGGGCCTCTGCGGGGTTGACGTGCTGAGCGGGCTGCCCGTCGGCGGGTCTTTTGCCGCGGCCTCGTAGTCGACCTTCAACACGTCGCCGGCCCGGAACTGTAGCCGGCCGAACTGCGTGTCGATCATCACCACCTTCGGATCGCCTTGAACGACAATCGTGCCGGTGAACTTCCGGCCATCGTGCATCGTGACCGTGTCGGCAATGGCGGCGTGGCCAGCCATGGCAGCCACGAGCATCAGGGCGAGGTAGAACGGATGTCGCATAGTCACTGCCTCAGTTGGTACCGATACCAGCTCCGGCATTAAAGCCGTAGTACATCATTTAACGCTTGGGAATGGATTTTGTTTCAGGACAGTCGCGGGCGCACCGATTCGGTGCCATCACGCCGTCCGCCCCAGCCTCCGCGAGCAGTCGCGCCTCGGTGTCGCCGAAGGCCATCGGCTGCGCTCAATAGCGCTATCCCCGCCCCGCCGCTGACATGGAAGCACTTTTCCCTTTTGGAGACGCAACGTGCGATCTCGCCTGCCTCGCAACCTTTGGTCCATTCTTGCGTTTGACCTCTGGGTCGTTGCGGCTGCCTCGAACCAGGAGTTTCACATGAGTTCCCGCCGTCTGGTCGGCCTGCTGGTGGCGTTGGTGTTCGTTCTGCCGGTCGCACTGAGGGCGGAGAGCCTCGATTCGCCCAAGACGCCGGCGTCGACTCAGCCGGTCAGCGAGCGGATGTACCAGAGGTCCGTCACCGACCTGGCCAGCGAGGCGATGGAAGGGCGGGCTGTCGGCAGCAAGGGTGGGGAAGTGGCCCGCGATTACATCGTCGATCAGTTCCGCCAGGCCGGCCTCCTGCCGGCGTTCGGATCGAGCTACTTGCAGGAATTTCCGGCCAACATCACCACCCGCCGCCCGGCAACCACGGCGCCAACGCAGCCGGACAGCCGGGTTACGGGCAAGGTCACGACCGCTCCTGCCCGGCCGACCACCGCGCCGACGCAGCCGGACCGCTTCATTACCGAGACGAAGAAGGTCATGGTCCACAACGTGGTGGGCATCATTCCCGGCCGGGGTTCGCTGGCGGGCGAAGCGATCATCATCGGCGGGCACTACGACGCCCTCGGCACGACAGGCAAGAAGACTCCCGCCGGCAAGCTGATCTACCACCCCGGCGCCGACGACAACGCCTCCGGCACGTCCGGCGTGATGCTGCTGGCTCACTGGTTTGTTGCGAAGGAAAAGACCCTTGGCTCGACTGATTGCCGGACGATCATCTTCGCGACGTTCACCGGCGAAGAGCGAGGCCTGTGGGGTTCGAATTTCATGGCGGGTCACCTGCCGCCTATTCCCTCGGCTACGCAGCCGGATACGACCGTTCCGCCGCGGGTGATTGCCATGCTCAACCTGGACATGATCAGCCGGCTGCGTAACAACGTCATCAACGTACAGGGCACCGAGTCCGGCGAGCATTGGAAAGAAGTGATCGAGTCGGCGGCGGCGAAGGTGGGCAAGCTGGACATCCGCATGGGCGGTGGAGGCATCGGCCCGAGCGACCACGCCAGCTTCTACCAGAGGAAGATTCCGGTGTTGTTCTTTATCACCGGCGGCCATGGCGACCTGCACCAGCCGTCCGACACGGCGGACAAGGTCAACACGGCCGGCGCGGTTCAGGTGCTGCGGCTGGTCGAGGCGGTGGCGGACGAACTGCGGTCTGAGCAGCCGGTGCGGGTGGCGTACTTGGCGCCGAAGCCCCGGCCTGTCACCACGGCGCCAGCCAAGGGCGCCATGCTTGGCGTCGTGCCCGATCCCAGCGGCGCCGACGGCGACGGATGCACCGTGGTCGACGTGCTCGACAAGGGGCCCGCGGACAAGGCCGGCATCAAGCCCGACGACATCATCGTGAAGTGGAACGACAAGGCCATCGCCGGCACCCGCGGCCTGCTGACGGCTGTCGGCGCCGCCAAGGCCGGGGATACCGTCAAACTCCAGATTCGCCGCGACGGCAAGGTGCTGGACATCCCCGTCACGCTCGGGCCACGCTGAGATGCTCGGCTGGTCGTCAAGCAAAGCGACCGAGGCCACCGCGAAGTCGCCAAGTTCCTGACCACCCTCCGCCAAAACGGCGGGTGAGGTACTATCGCTCGGTCGCCGGCTTCACGCGCGGGCGCAGCCCGCTTTGGAGTGCGTGGGACGAAGGCCCCGCTTTCCGCTTGCCCGTCAACCACTGCAAGGCTAACCTGATCACGGCCGGGAAGGAATGACGCGTCCCCCTTTCCGCCGGGGGACATCATCCGTTGGGGTGGCAACATGAATACACGTTCCGTTCTCAAGGTGTCGACTGCATGCCTGGTCGTGGCGATTGCGATCTTGGCGGCCCTCGCGGCACTGGGCGTGTCGAAGTATCTATTCCCGTCGTCGGGACGATGGCGGACGCCGACATTCATGTTCCGAATGGAGACTCGCGGAGGAATATCAGGATTCCATTACACGGTTTTCGAAGTCGGGACGGCTGACATAGCCCGGGACCAAGGGTGGGACCGACGGGTGCCCGATTCGCCGGCTCGAACCGAAGACGGCGCTTACGTTGTCTCGGCAAGTGCGACCCGCACGCTCGTCCGACTCCTGCGAGATCGCGGCTACTTCGATCGGCGGAGTCGGGAAGATCCTCCGCGAACGGATGGGGTGGAAATCATGCTGACAGTGCGACTTGACGGCATGGAGCACAAAGTCTTTGCGCAGAACTTCGGTGACCGGGAGCTGTGGCAATATGCGAAAGACTTGGCTGATGCCGTAAAGCAAATCTCAAAAGCTGAGGGGCGCAACGCGGAGACCGCCCCAAGACGGTAAGGCGCAGAGCAAGAATAACTGTAAGAACGAAAGAAGGGGTCGGACCGCAGACAACTTGGCGTATCTCAGGCCCGAAGGGCCGGCGGCATGTAGCCCCTGGTGAGCGCAGCGAACCTGGGGTAGGCTGACAAACAACCGGAAAAGCCCCCGGAGGGGGCGACGGCACCGTTCCATCCTCCAACCCGGGGGCCAACATGAGTTACACCAATCTCCTCTACCACTCGGTCTTCAGCACCAAGGATCGCCGGCGGTTCATTTCCGCGGACATCAAGGAGCGATTCTACGAGTACATCGGCGGCGCGATCCGCGGTGAAGGCGGCGTGCAACTCGAGATCGGCGGGGTGGCTGACCACGTGCATATCCTGGCGAAATTCCCGCCGGCCCAATCCGTGTCCAAGATGATGCAACAGATCAAGGCCGGGCCGTCGGGCTGGGCGGGCGTCCAGTTCCCGGATTGGCCGGGCTGGCAGACGGAATACGCGGCGTTCACGGTCAGCGAGTCGCAGGTCGAGGCGGTGCGGGAGTACATCCGCAACCAGGAGGAGCACCACAAGACGATGTCGTTCCGGGACGAGTTGATCGCGCTGCTGCGGAAGAACAACATCGAGTTTGACGAGCGGTATCTTCAATGAACGGTGCCGCCGCCTCTCCGAGGCTAACGGGTTTGGGGGACCGGTTTCCCCAGGTTCGCTGCGCTCACCAGGGGCTACATGCCGTCGCCGCTTCGCGGCTGGGAATTCGTGGGGTTTTCTACGGAACACTTCTGGTCGCGCTTCTGGACGCGGCAGAATGTGGCATCAGTCAAGCGGAGGAATCATGGCCGACCTCGTGACATGCCCGACGTGCGGGAAGGACGTTAATCCCGCCAGCGCCTTGTGCCCATTCCGCAACGGCAGGATTCTTGGCGGGAACCGGATCGCCTACCCGCGTTGCCCACGATCCCACGGGTTCCGGTGTAACCGGGATGCTACGCCGCCAGACTCAGATATTGCCCCCCTACTCGCGAAGACTATACTGGTCGGACTGTTTCTCGCGTCCTGGCGGAGGGCTGTTGATGGCCGGTGTTGTTTCACGTGCGGACGATGTGCGGGTAGGGCAACAGGAACTCGTGATCCCGTCCGCCCCGGTCAAGCCCGGCCGGTTGCCGGTTATCGGCCGAATTGCGGCTGAGCGGTCCGTCCATCCATATCGCACGCTGACGGACATCACCTTCGATCAGTTCGAGCAGCGGAAGTTCCTCGCGCTGACGCTGGAGAACGAATTCCTCCAGCTTACCGTGTTGCCCGAGCTGGGCGGCCGGCTGCACCGGGCGCTCTACAAGCCCGCCCGCTACGACCTGTTCTACTACAACGACGCGATCCGGGCCCAGCTCATTTCCACGCGCGGGGCGTGGTACGCCGGCGGCGTGGAGTTCAATTTTCCGGTCAGCCACAGCCTGACCACTCACGCCGGCGTGGAGTACGGGACCAGGCAGTTCCCGGACGGCTCCGCCGGGATCGTCGTTTCCAACACCGACCGCATGTCGCGGATGCGCTGGGAGGTGCTCATCCGCATCGCCCGGGGCAGCAGCGCGATCCACTTCCAGACCCGGCTGTTCAACCCGACCCCTTGGCCGCAGCGGTATTACTACTGGCTGAACGCCGCCGTGCCGCAGGGCCCGCAGATTCGCTATCACTTTGCCGCCAGCCAGCTCATCGGCCACGTGCAGGAAGTCGACGGCACGCAGACCCGGCTGGACACCTACCCGGTGCTGCGGAACGGATCGGACGCGCGGCACCCGGCCAAGCTGGCCGACACGACCAGCGTGTTCATGCTCGACAACCACAGCGGGTTCTTCGGGTATTACGATGTCGACGCGGACATCGGCCTGGTGCGCAGCGCCCCGATCCGCAACGTGCCCGGCAACAAGATCTGGAGTTGGGGCGGCACGGACTACGGCAACCGGTTCAACGAGCGGCTGGTCCCGCCGGGCAAGCAGTACTACGGCGAACTCCAGTCCGGCCGGCCGGAGTCGCAAACCGACTGGGCGATCATCGAGCCGTTCGAGCTGATCGAGGCCGACGAGCATTGGTACCCGATCCCGAAACTCGGCGGCATGACCGATGGCGGCGCGGAACTGACCGTGCTGGCCCAGCCGACGGCCGGCAAGATTCGGCTGGCGAGCAACCGGTCGTTTCCCGAACTGGCGGTTCGCGTCGAGCAGATTCGCGACGGCAGGAAGCTGGCGGAGCGGGTGCTCGAGCAGGTTCGCCCCGGCGAGCCGGCGGAACTGAATATCCCCGCCACCCGCGAGCCGATTCGCCTGGTCGCCGCGGACGCCGCCGGCCGAGTCGTGCTGGACTATCGCGACCTGGCCAGCCAGCCCGAGTCGATCATCGGCGAGCTGTATGAAAGCAAGGCGGTCCGCAGGCCGGCGCAGACGCCGCACACGCTGACCGTCGAGGGCGTCGCGGCCTATCGGGCGCTCGAGTTTGGCCACGCGGAGGAATGCTGCCGCAAGGCGCTTCGGCTCGATCCGCAATTCGGACCGGCCCACCGATGGCTGGGATTCCTGCTGCATCGTGCCGGCCGGCGGCCCGAGGCGGGCATGCACTTCCAGGCCGCCCTGCTCTCGGACCCGATGGACTACGCGGCGTTCTATTACTACGCCGCGCTGCTGGTCGAAACGGGGCCCGTCGAAAAGGCGTCGCTCGAACTGGAACGCGCGGTGGGCTACACGCACGGCCAGTATCGCGCCTGGGCGGCGGTGCTGCTGGCGCGGCGCCTGCTGGCGCAAGGCCGAGTCGACGACGCCCGCCGGCTGCTGACGGAGCGGGCCGCCGACGTCGCGATGGGGCCGTTGGGGCGATTGGCGTATCGGTTGAATGAATGTGGCACAGCCGCCCACGGCTGTGAGCTTGTGCCCTCGCCGCAGCCCGACTCGCCCTGGTGGAACGCGACGACCGACCTGTTCGTGCAGACGGTCGAGGCTGCCGACGCGACGGTTGCGCTGGATGCGTGGTGGAAGACGAACGTGAAGTCAGCCGACGACGCCGCCGACGCGGTGTTCGAGGTGGCTGAAGAATTGCTTGCGGTTGCGGACATGGATCGCGCCCGGACGGTGCTTGGTTGGCTGACGCGGCACTCGGCCCTGGGGCGGGCGTGCCCGACGGCGCACTACCGGCTGGGCGAACTGAACGATGATCTGGCTGGCGCCGCCCGGCGGGCGGGCGAGGTCACGGACCGCGCGACGATGGGCTGGCCCGGCCGGGGGGCGGAGGAGCAACTGCTCGAACGAACGTGCGAGGCGGCGCCGAACGATGCCTTGGCGCACTCGCTGCTCGGGATGATGTGGCTGCATCAGGGCAAGTGCGAGGGGGCGATCAAGGCGCTGGATACGGCGACGCGACTGGATCCGAGTGACGCGCTCGCCTGGCGCAACCTCGGCTTGGCAAGATGGACCGCCGGGCAGGGCTGGCAGGCGTCCCTGACTGCCTATCACAAGGCCCTTGAGCTCTGGGCGGGCTACGCGCCGCTGGTGGCTGAGTGCGATCAGATGCTGGCTGAACTGCACGCCCCGGCGGAGCACCGCAAGGCGCTGCTCTACGATCGGTTGGACCCGTCGCTGCACGCGGACGAAACGATCGCCGTCCGCCGGGCCGGCCTGGCGCTGGCGACCGGCGAACTGGAGGCTGGACTGGCGGAACTGATCGGGCGCAAGTTCCATCCCGGCGAGGGCAGTTTCGGCACGCACCGGCTGTTCGTTCGGCTGAGCATCCTGCTCGGCGAGCGGCTGGCCGGGCAGGGGGATTGGGCGGGGGCGCTG
>JAQTVL010000153.1 GCA_028706835.1 Phycisphaerae bacterium
CGGTCAAGATGGCCCCCGGCGTGGTGGCCATGAAACTGCGGCAGTGGGTCTATCGCTGCCGGCTGGCGGCGATGGGCCGGCACAGCCTGGTCGAAATCGGCGTGGAGATCCCCCGCGGGCGGAACGTGCGGATCGGCGACTTCACGCTGATCGACAAGTATGTGCAGTTGACCGCACCCAGCGGAAGCATCGCCATCGGCAGCCGATGCCACCTGGCCCCGTTCACCGTCGTGCTCGGCCACGGCGGCGTGACCATCGAAGACTACGTCGGCATCGCAGCCGGCGCGAAGATCTACTCAATCAGCGAATGGCCCGGTGATGGCAAGCGAGTGGCTGGGCCGATGGTCCCGCAGGCTGACCGCGGGTTGCGGATTGCCCCGGTCACGATCCGCCGCGACGCCTTCATCGGGGCCAACGCGGTGATCCTGCCCGGCGTGACGATCGGCGAGGGCGCGGTGGTCGGGGCCAACTCCCTCGTCGGCCACGACGTGCCGCCGTGGACAATCGTCCTCGGCACGCCGGCCATGCCGGTGGGCAAGCGAGAGCCGGTCACTGTGCCGGCCAGGAATTGAACCGCTGATTCGCCAACCGAGCCATGCTCACCAAGCCGGTCTCGCCTCATGTGCTGCGTCACACGTTTGCCGTGAATTGTGTGCAACGTGGCGTCAGCACAGCCTCGCTGAAGAAGATACGCGAACGGACTACGGCGGACTACGCCAACTTCGGGCTACAAATGTTGATTTCCTGCTTGCGAAGGGGATGCCCGAGTAGTGTAATGCCCATTACGTTCACCGGGGTTTGGGCGGCGGAGCTATCCAGTTCGGGCCAGCCAGAGAGAGAGGGGCATCATGATGCGACTTGGCGTGAAGGGTTGGACGCTATACGCCGTGCTTGGGGTGTTGGCGTCGGGGCGGCTGGGAAGTGCGGCCCCTTTCGTCTGGCAGGCACCATCCAACACGGCAAACGGGTTCGAACTTTCCAAGAACTGGACTTCGAAGGCCGCAAGCGCTCTGCCCGCAGATGATCTGACGAGCGATGTTGCGGAGTTTCCCATCAAGACCGGTCGCGAGAATCCCTCGCTGGTCAAAGACCGAAACGTCTGCGGGCTGAACTTCACGAAAGGCGGTTGGAAACTGACCGGCCCGGCCTACACCCTGTCCGTCGGAGGCTACGGCATCGATATGTCGGCCGATTCCGGCACGGTAACCATAGAGACGAACGTGAACGTAGCTACGGCAAGCGATTGGTCGCTCGGCGGAACCAGCACACTGAAGGTCACGGGATTGCTCGGCGGCTCGTCAAACTTCTCCAAGAGCGGCACGGGAACCCTGGCCCTGGCGGGAGCAAACGGCACGTACACAGGCATCCTGACGCTCAAAGAAGGCACCCTTTATCTGGACGGCAACGATGCCCTCGGCGACGGAGCAGTCGTCGCGCTGGCCGGCGGAACGCTGAACCTGAACAGCAAGTCGATGTCCAGCAAGCTGGCCGGCTCCGGCACGGTCTCCGGCGGCGGGACGCTGGCCGGGACCATCAGTCCCGGCGGCAGCACCGGCGTGATGACGTTTACCGGGTTGCCCGTGCTCCGCGGCGTCTACGAGTGGGAACTGGACAGCCTCTTGGACAGCGATTCCGCTGGAACCCCGGGCACAACCTGGGATTTGCTGACGGCCGGCGGCTCGGGGACATCGCTCACTCTCGACTCGCCCGCGTTGACGTTCAAGGCCGGCTCGCTGGGCCCCGATGCCAATCCGTTCTGGAACGACCCCCACGACTGGACGATAATCAACACGTCCGGCGGCGGAACAATCAGCGGCAACTTGGGCACGCTGCCGACCTCGACGGAAGGGGTGTTCAGCAGCGCCCTGGTCGCCACCAGCAGCCTCGTTCTGCACTGGGAGCCTGCGGCGACGCACGCACCCGAACCGGCGACGCTGGCGCTCGTGGCAATTGGCGGGCTGGCAGTGATCGGCGGGGCGACTCGGAAGCGAGGCCGTTCAATCTCCCCGCCCGCTCACGCAGGGCAGACGGATCGAACCGATCATCTCCCGCTCAGGGAATCGAGCCTCTGACCAGGTGGTTATCCGGTCGACCGGCCGCCGTTACCGCAGAGCCAGCACGCGGGCCAGCGACGCCGCCATTGTCTCCAGGGCCGAGTCGTCCGGCAGCGAGACCGTCAACTTCAGTCGGCCCGCCTCGTCGCGCTCGACGCACTGTTCCAGATGCTTGCGGGCCTGTTGCACCAACAGGTCGCCGCCGGCTGAATCGCCGCCGTTGCCCGGCTGTCCCCCCGACTGCGGGCCGGGCAGCAGTTGGCCCAGGAACCCCAGCGCGGCCGTCAGCAATTGCCCGCCCGCGGCGGCGATCCGCTCGCGGCGCTGGATCGCCTCCGTCTGGGCGGCGGCGACCACGGCCTGGCGAACGTCCGGGGGCGCGGCTGGACGAGCGCCCAGCAGCACCTCCATCCGCCGCTTCATTTCCTCGATGCCGCTGGTCATCTTCATCACGTCGACGTCCGAGCCGGCGTCCAACGCCGCCAGGGCCAGGTCCTGCTTGGCCGCCAGCGTCGTCAGCAGGCTCTCCTCGATCGTCTGCTCCGTCACCAACACGTAGACCTGCACCGGTCGCTTCTGCCCCATGCGGTGGGCCCGGGCGATTCGCTGTTCCAGCACGGCCGGGTTCCACGGCAGGTCCACGTTGATGACCGTGTTGGCGGCCTGGAGGTTCAGCCCCGTCGCCCCGGCGTTGGTGGTGACGAAGAACCGGCAATCGCGGTCCCGCTGGAAGGCGTTGACCAGTTGCTGCCGCTTCTTCTGCGGGACCGAGCCGTCCAGCCGAACGTAGCGCATGCCGCGGTCCTCGATCATCGGCTCGATCAGGCCGAGCATCGTTGTCCACTCGCTGAACAGCACGGTCTTGCGGTCGCGTTCGCGGGCCAACTCGTCCAGCAGCCCGGCGATGCGCTCCAGTTTGCTCGAGTAGCCCGGCGGCTCTTTGTTGACCAGGAAGGTGCTGTTGGCCGACATGCGGCACATGAGCAGCGCCTTCTGGAGTCGCAGCAGGTCCATCTCGGAGATGAATTTCTTGGCGACGATGGACGCGACGATCCGCTTGTGGCCGTCGTGGATATCGAGTTGCTCGGTCGTCGGGGCGATACGGACGATCTCGGTCGTTCGGGCGGGCAGTTCGCTCATCACCGACGCCCGCGTCCGGCGAAGCAGCACGGGGGCCAGTTGCTGGCGGAGTTCCGCCAGGTTCTTGTAGCCCAGCACCCGGCCCTTCTCGTCCACCATGCGATGATGGTTGAAGAACCGGAACGCCGGCCCCAACCGACGGTCGTCGATGAACTGGATCACCGAATACAGTTCGTCCAGCCGATTTTCCAGCGGCGTGCCGGACAGGGCCAAGGCGAAGCGCGACGCCAAGCCCTTGATGACCCGGCTGGTCTTGGCCTCCCAATTCTTGATCCGCTGGGCCTCGTCCAGGATGATCAGGTCCCAGGCCACCTGCTCAATAACCGGCAGGTCGCGGAGCACCTGCTCGTAGTTGCAGATCGTGAAGAACGCCCCGCCGCTGTACTGCCGGGGGCGTTCAGCCGCGGGGCCAAGGACCAACTGGCAGTCGCGTTCGCTGAACCGCTCGATCTCGTTGCGCCACTGGCTCTTGAGCGTCGTCGGGCAGACCACCAGCACGCGACGAATGCTCGCCTGGCGGGCGAGCAATTCTGCCACGCCGATGCCCTGAATGGTTTTTCCCAGACCCATGTCGTCGGCCAGGATGGCTCGCCCCGCGCCGGCGGCGAACGCGATGCCGTCGAGTTGATACGGTAGCAGTTCGACCTTCAGCAGCGTCTTGCGAAGCGGATGGGCGGCCGGGTTGGCGCGAATCCTGGCGACCTCGGCGGCCATGCTTTCCTGGAAGAGCATCTGCGACATCAAGGCCTCGGCGTCGGGATAGACCGTGACCTCCTCGCCCAGGGCCGTCAACTTGGCAATGCGGCGGGCCAGGTCGTGCGCGTCGCGGATCGGCCGGCTGGCAACTCCGGAGACCAGGCCGGCCGCCTCGGGCTTCAGCCGGTCCGGCAACAACCAGCGCAGTTCCATCTGCCGGCCGTAGCTTACCGAGACCGCGATATTCTGATGCACGTATGGGTGTTTGCGAGCGGACGCCGGGAATTGCCGGGCCATTTTGTGCTGGACGTGAAGCACGTGCTTGCAGACGCCCAGGGTGTTCGTGCGGAAGTCCGGGCACGTGCAGAAGCATTCCCCCGGCTTGGACCCCCGCAGCGCCACCCGGTAGGTCTTGCCCGAGACGGCGTTGGTCACCGTGTAATCGGTCCACAGCCGGCTCGGATCGGCCGACTGCACCCGCATCTTTTCGGTTTGGGCACGCTCCTCGCGATCAGCCAGCGCCTGGCGGACAAGCTGTTCTTCGCTGAGGCTCTCGACAGGCGCTCGCTCCGGCGGCGCGGCCGCCAGCCCAAGCGACATCTTCTCCTCCAACACAAGCGAAAACGCCGCCCCCACGTGCTCGCAGGCGTCCCGGCAGGCTGTGCAATGCCACGCCAACTTGTCCCTGGCCGCCGGGTCAATCGCGATGGTCGCCACGGCGTCCGGGAGCGTGAGCGTAAAGGCCTCGTCTGACAGCCGGATGCTCTGGTCGAGGTCGATCTCCCGCATGCCGCCTTCGCGAATAAGCTTCGCGCCTTCCGGCCCCAGCAGCGTGCAGGCCCGCAGATAGGTCAGCCGGGAAAGCCGGTCTTTCAGAGTCAGTTCGGTCGCGCCATGCACAGCCGTTCCCATCTCGTACACTCCTTGGCCACTGTCATCGTTCGCGTAAGTGAGACGGTCCCAAGTCACCGGCGACACAGTGTAACCGAAGCCTTGCCGAAGAAGAAGGCCGAGCGGCTGGGGACATCAAGGAGACCAAGGGGGGATTCGACACCGGCGTATAGCGTTGCCCGCTCGGTTCCTCACGCCGGCTGGGGGTGCGATAGCGTTCCTGCGTAATCGTTTTGCCGAGAATCTGCTATTTGTACGTGTTCTCATTCCTTCATAACCGTTCGTCTCGCGGAAAAGCTTCCCTCGCATTTACTCTGTAACCGTTTTCGCTCCATGGATGGGCCAGGTAACTGAAAATGTCGGGCAATAACGACGTCCCGCAGGCAGCCATCGTTACGCGTCCTGTTCTGTTCCCTTCGGCCCGCCAGTGGTAAACTGCCTGCCATGTGGACTGTCGATGCGATATCTGATTCGCCGCGACCGGCTGGGCGGACGCCCGGCGGGATCGAGGTCACTGTCCGCGTGGGCCAGGCTGGCGTGGCACGGTCAGCATCCGGGGCAGCCCCGGCGGAACTGGCCGGGCTGTGGCTGCGGGTCGAGCACGCCCGGCTTCGGCTGCTACGCGGATTCGAGGAATTGCTTTGCCTGGAGGGTCTGCACGGCGTCGAGCATCTGCCCCACCAGATCGAAACGGTCCGCCGGGTGCTGCGGCACTTTCGAGGCGGGGTGCTGCTGGCCGATGAGGTCGGGCTGGGCAAGACCATCGAGGCCGGGTTGCTGCTCCGCGAGTATCTGCTTCGCGGCATGGTCAAGCGGGTGCTGATCCTGACCCCGCCGGCCCTGGTCGGGCAATGGAACGAGGAACTTTCCAGCAAGTTCGGCCTGGAATTCGCCACCGCCGAGAGCGGGCATACGATCAAGAGCGACTTCTGGGCCGAGACCGATCGCGTGCTGGCCTCGCTGCCTCTGGCCAAGAGCCGCCGGCACTTCGACGCTGTGTCCGCCTGCCCCTGGGACCTCGTAATCGTGGATGAGGCCCATCACTGCCGCAACCGGACCACGCGGAACTGGCAACTGGTCAACGCCCTTCAGCGGCGGCGTATGGTCCTGCTGACGGCCACGCCGGTGCAGAACGACCTGGTCGAACTCTACAACCTGCTGACGCTGTTGGAGCCGGGCCACCTCAAGACCGAGGCCGACTTCAAGAAGAGTTACGTCCGACGCGGCAACCCGCGCGACCCGCGCAATCGTGAACGGTTGCGAGAACTGCTTGGCGAGGTGATGATCCGAAACACCCGCAGCCTGGTGACCATCGACCTGCCGGCACGCTACGCCCAAACATTCGTCGTCGCGCCCGACGAGAATGAGGCGACACTTTATCGGCTGCTGGACACGTATCTCCGGTGGCGTTGCCAAGGCCGGCCCGAATCGCCCGCGGCAGAGCAGCCGCTGGGAGAGGCGGACGCGGAAGAAGCCAATGGCCCAGATATCTTCACAACCCCCGGGCAACCGCCGGATGAATCCGCGTCCACGGGTCAGGCCGATCTCTCGCGGATGCGGATTACGTCGCTGCTGCTCGCGGCCGGCAGCCACCCGGCTGCTCTGGTGCCGACGCTGGCCGATCTGGCGGAGCAGGATGATCGCGTCGGGCCGATCCTGGAATTGGCCCGGAAGTCAGCCCAGGCCGGATTGAGCGCCAAGGAAACCAAGCTGGTCGAATTGCTGCGGGCCGGCGGCCAGGGCCGCGAGGGCAAGACGCTGGTGTTCGCCAACTTCACCGCGACACTCGATCGCCTGGCCGGTGTACTGACCGAAGCGGGCATCCGGTTCAGCCTGTTCACCGGCCGACAGACTGCCGCCGAGAAGGGCGAGGCCGTCGAGTCGTTCCGTGGCGACGTGCCGGTCATGCTCTGCTCAGAGATCGGCGGCGAGGGCCACAACCTCCAGTTCGCCAACACGTTGATCAACTTCGACCTGCCGTGGAACCCGATGCGAATCGAACAGCGGGTCGGGCGAATCCATCGCATCGGCCAAACCCGCGAGGTGTTCATCTTCAACCTATGCACGGCCGGTTCGCTGGAAGATCGCATTCTGCGGCTGCTGCACGACAAGATTCGGATGTTCGAATTGGTCGTCGGCGAGGTCGGCTCGATCCTCGGCAATCTGGAAGGTGGCGACGAGTTCGAGTCGCTGGTGCTGAACCTGTGGTTGAAGTCCCGCGAGCCGGCCGACTTGGACCAGGCTTTCGAGAAGCTGGGCGACTCGATGCTGTCCGCCCAGGAGGAGTATCTGGAAACCAAGCGGTTGGATGAGGCCCTGTTCGGAGACGAGTTCGAATGAGCGGAGCGGTCCAGGATCGGCTGCAACAGTTCACCTGTCGGCTGCTCGGCCGGCGCGGGGCGGAGGTCGACTGGCCGGACCAGGCCGATCAGGGCTTGGCCCTGTTGCCGACCGGCATCGCCGAGGTGCTGCACTGCCTGGAAATACTGCCGCTGGCATCCGACGCCGCCAGCCCGTTGCCGATCAACCTGTCGTCGGACTTCCTTGACCGCGTTGAGCCGCTGGTGGCGACTGAGCCGGCTGCTGTCTCACTCCAGATTCCGACGGCCTTTCTCAAACAGTCGGACATGGCCGAGCCCGTCGCCCGGGCCTTCAGTTGGCTGAATGCCAGAGTGCGCGTGCAGTCAGCCGAGCCGACCCGAACCGAGTATCACACATGGTTCTTCCTGGCGACGTTGGACTCAGCCGACCGCTGGCAGCAGGTGGTGCGGGTGACGGTCAATGCGTCGTCGGGGGCTCGGGTGCCGCTGCCGGATACGCTGACCGAGGACGCTCCGCAGGCCGAGCCAGCCGACTTGCCGGGCGACGCACCCTCGACGCTGTTGGCCGCCGCCCGCGCCATGTTGATCCAGGTCCAGGCCGACAGTCGGCCGTTCGTCGACCGGCTGGAAGGTCGGCTTGGGCGCGACCGCAAGCGGCTCCAGGACTACTATCGCGCCTTGCTTCGCGGCGACAGCAAGCGGGCAGCCCGACACCCGGCTGTTGAGGACGCCGCCAAACGGGATGCCAAGGCCAAGGCCGTGCAGCTTGAACTTCGTCGCAAACTGGCGGAGCTGGATGAACGCTACGCCTGCCGAGTTGACCTGACCCCACTGGCAACGATCCGGCTGGACTGCCCGGTCCTGGCGGTGCGGTGTCACGTCCAGCGTCGCGCCGCCGCCAAGCCGCACACCCTGTTCTGGAACCCGATCGCCAAGCAATTGGAGCCGATGGCGTGCAGCCGGTGCGGCGTCAGCACCTTCGCCGTCGCCTTCGCCGACGACAGCGTTGCCGCCCTTTGCGCTGCCTGCCAGGGATGATCGGACGTGGGCGGGTGACATCGGTGGTCGGCCGAGGTCATTCGACGGAAGTCGATCCGTCCGGGTTCAGCGGTATCGACAGGGGGATGCCCTTGCCGCCGGTCAGTTCCTTGACCACCTGCTCGATGCATCGCTGCTGTCACCATTCGATTGAGCACGTTGATCTCTTCAGCCGTGAGGTAGTTCTTGGCGATGCCCACATCGCCGCGGCGAGGGCGATCGCCCGACCAACTCGTCAGCCCCATGTTGGGCTGCTCGGCGTCGGCCCGCCGGCTGATGATCTCCGCCGCGGTGTGGCCGTGCGAGGCCCAGTGCATCTTGTTCTGGACCACCTTGAAGAATTCTTGCGAGACCTCCGCCCGCGGGTCGTAGTCGATGCTCGTGGCGTAGATGTCCAGCACCTTCCGCCAGAAGACTTTCTCGGACGCCCGGATGTCGCGGATCCGCTGGAGCAGTTCCTCGAAGTACTTCCCACCGCCAGCGGCCTTCAGGCGATCGTCGTCCAGGACGAACCCCTTGACGAGATACTCCCGCAGCCGCTGCGTCGCCCAGATGCGGAACTGCGTGCCCCGCAGGCTGTTCACCCGGTAGCCGACCCGCCGGCGAGTGACTGGGTGCATAACCGTTCATGCAGCCGGTCGGAGGCGGTTTCGGCCGGCGGCTCGGCCTCGGGGTCGTCGGGCGTGAAAATCTTCAGCCCGGCCGTCTTCGCTGAGGTAGGCGGCGCGGACCTGCAA
>JAQTVL010000002.1 GCA_028706835.1 Phycisphaerae bacterium
GCTCGATCGGGCTGGTGATCTTCTGCCAGTGCGGGCACGTGATACAGGCCGCATGGCCGAGCGTCTCGTGTACGTTCTGGCATTTCCGTGGCCCCGCTGCCTGCACGGCGTGGTCGAATTTCTCGTCGGTCTCGGCCGGCCTGTAATGCGGGTGCAACCCCGAAATCTGGTGCGCCTCGGCCCGTCCATCCTGGCACAACCCGACTACGGAGAGCCAGGCGTACCATTCCGGCTCCGGTAGCGTGGCGGCGTCGTCTTTGCAGTGCTTCATCCACGTACAGCCCGCGTAGATCGGCGGCAGAACGGGCTTAGGCTTGTCGTCTTGACCTGGTGCCCCAGGTGCCGCGGCGGGGTCTTTCGCCTTTCCCGCCGGCCCGCGGGCTTTCCCCGTTAACGTCCCCGCGGGGTCGAACGTCACGCCCAGGTGCTTGGCCCACTCGTCAAGCGTCCAGACGGCGGTCTCATCCTGACACACGAGCAGCCGGGCCTGCACCGGCGCGAACTGATCGGGCGATTTGACGTTCCAGGTCCCTGGCAACCGTACCAGCCGGTGCAACGTCGCCGTCTCCGGCCCGTCGTGCATGGCGTTGAGGCCCGCGCGCACGATCGCCTTGACGAATGCCCCCTGGGCTTCATTGTCGGGCGGCAGAATCACGGGCTGCGCTAGGCGAAAGAATCCCCAGGCACCGGGGTTCCCCGGCCGGCCCGTGCCCCCGCTGGCCACGATCATCTGCGCGGGCGGCCAGCCGGCCTGCTCAAACCGCTGCGCCGCGGCTTCGGGCGGCATGGTGTCCAGATCAAACCACAAATACCGCACGATCGCAATGTCGGCATCCCCCGCCGACCGCGTGCCCATCCGCTGCCGGAGGACATTGCAACGCACATAGATATTGTCGTAGCTCGGCCCGCCGTTGAAGCGTTCGAGTTGCTCGAAGGTGCGTTCATTCAGTTGGCCACGCGCAAAGCACAGGTTTGCGCCCCAGGCGGGGACTCGACCAGTCTCCGGCTTTTGATAACTCTGGATCTGAATCAAATCCTGCGGCTGGAACAGGGTTTCCAGGAACTCCCGGGCCATGACCCGGTCCAGAATCAGCGGGGCGGTAGGCAAACTCACGCCGAGGCCTCCGCCGACCCCGATTCAACCGCAGAGGCCGCAGAGGACGCAGAGGACTCAGAACTCGGGTCGTCCACAGGAGTCCTATGCCGCTCTGCGCCCTCCGCGTTCTCTGCGGTCTTTCGTTCCTCCCTGACTTTGTCCAGCCACGGGCCTGCCATCCAGATATGACTGCTGAGGATTTCACGCACCGCGGGCACCGACGGCCGCGCCCACTTTTGCCGCGGGAGCAGCACGGCCACGCACTCGGCGGTCAGCTTCGCTTTCGGCCAGCGGGCCTGGATCGCCCGGACGGCCGCCCCCAGCTCGGCCCACATGCCGCCTTCGAGCGTCGCGGACGGGCTATAACTGACCTTGCGGGGCTGCCCGTCCCAGCACAGTTTCAGGGCCCGCAGTCGCCGCCCCAGGTACTCGGCCGAGACGTTGTGCGGCCGCACGACGTCCGACACGACGACGGCCAGCACGGTCAGCGGCCGTTCGTGCAGGGCATACGCCGGCAGTTCCAGCTCGTGTTGTCGCAGCCACCGGTCGATGGCGTTCCGCAGCCAGCGCCCGTAGTTGCGCCGCTTGTCCGCTTTCCCGCGTACGAATTGTTCGCGCTCGGCTTCCACTCACGCACCATCCTTGGCCCGCACATCCGGGGACAGGCTCGGCGGTTACTCGCGCCGGGCCTGTCCCCGTTCGTTATCGCCCCAGCCAAATCAACCCTTCGACACCGATCGTGATGAGCTGGTCGATCAGCGTGTGGTCCCAGTCCGGGCCCGCGGTCCACCAGGACTCGAAGGCCTCCCACAGCAGCCGAGCAAGCTCAGCGCCGCCAGACCGCCGCCGATCCACAGGAGCCGTCGTTTCATGCCGCACCGTCCTTTCCATGAACCTGCCCCCGGCAATTCGCCCCGCACAAGCGCGAGCACGCACAGTCCTCATTATCCAGGTGCTCACCGCCGCACTCGGGGCACTCGACGCTCGCCGCCGGCGGCACCGGGGCCAACGGCACGGCCGCCACAATCGCCGCCGCCTGGACCTGGGCCAGGTCGTCACGGTCCGTCAGGGTCTGAATCATCCGGCCCTCACTTTCCAACGTCTCGGCCAGCCCGAACATGTCGTTACCGTGCTGCATCATCGTGTCACCGCTCTTCCTGCGGCTCTTCCCAGAAGTGGGCCTGCTCGCTCTCGGGCACGTGGATGATCATTTCCCCACCCGCACTTTCCGCCCGCGGCGGGCCTTGCCCTTTGTGCCTTTGTGCCTGCGTGCCTTAGTGCCTGTTTTCGTGGGCCGCTTGCCGCGGGCTTTCCTGACCGCCTTGGCGATCTCGGTCCCCGTCTTGTCTTTGCTCTTTGCGCTTTCAGATTTGAGATCCTTCGCCGGGGGCTCCGGCTCGGTATCCAGCTTGAGCCCCAGCGCCTTGACCATCGCCTGCGCCGCGGCATGGCCGTCCGCTAGATTCCCGGCTTGTGGCCCGGCGACTTCTACGCTGTCCCGCCAGAGCCGATTCAAGTTCTCGCCGAGCCCCGCCAGCGCCTGGGCGGCCGTCATTTTGTTCAGGGCGGCCCACCGCTTCGCATCGGGCAGCCAGTCCTCCGAATCGAACGCGACCGCGAATTGCAGTGCCCGCGGCTTGATCTTCCGCAGCAGTTCCGCTCGGGCCAGCTTGGCGAGCGCGACCCGCGCCGCGGCGACGTACGCCACCTGCTTCTTTCGCGTGGCGACCTGGGCCGCGGATTCCTGGGGCACGGCGCGGCCGTACCTCGCGCCCCGCGGCACCGCGCCCTGACGTACGATCCAAATGACCTTACCGGCCGCGGCCGGATCGGCGACGATCGCCGGCTCGGCCCCCGGCGTGTCCTTCCGGCACGGACTGAACGCGGAACAGCCCAGCACGGTCTTTTTGCCGCAGACCTTGGCCACTTGTTTCCGGGCCTCGGCGCCGAGCGTGTAATGCTTCTCGCTGACGATCGCCGCCGCCGGCAGCTTTTCCGCCGCCCGCGCAACGGCGGCTTTCGCGTGCGCCGCCAGCTTGCGCGCGTAGCATTCCGGGACCCGGCACTGGCCGCCGGGGCGGGCGGGCGTCTGGAGCATCAGTGGATCGCCCGATTCGTCGAGCCGGTGCGGACAGGTGCTGCACGCCCCCGCCTTGGGCTCCAGCGCGGCGTCGTCGAGCTTCCACGGCGCCTGCGCGAGCCGCCGCAGATACGTGCGGTTGATCTCGCTGCGGAGCTGTTTGGCCGTGCGAATCCACTTCGTGGCCAGGAGCCGCCGCTGAGCGTTTTCGGGCACGAGCGCCAGTTCTTCCAGCATGCTCGCCGGCCAGCGCTCTTCGCCCGGCATCTTTTCCCACGCCGCGATCGTCGCGGGCGCGAGTCGGGTGAGCTTGCTCCGCCGCGACACCCACGCCGGCGACTTGCCGAGCGCCTCGGCGAGCTCGCGGACGGTCCGCCCCAGCGCCAGTTGCTGCGCCACGGCCGCGCCCTCCTCGATCGGCGTCAGGTCCTGGCGGTGGAAGTTCTCGACCAGGGCCGCCAGCTCGGCCTGTTGCTCGGTGAGTTCGCGCACAATCGCCGGAATGGTTTTCCAGCCGAGCTTGACGGCCGCACGCCACCGCCGTTCCCCGGCCACCAGCTGATAAAACAGCAGGCAGCTCGGGTGGTTTTGCGGGCTCTTGCGGACGACGATCGGCTCGATCAGACCCGCACGGCCCAGCCCCGCGCACAACTCGGCAAAGGCGGGGCTGCGCTCGTCGCACTTGCGGTTCAACGGGTTCCGGTCGATCACGTCCACCGGCAAGAGGCGCAGGTCCTCGACAACGGAGGGGGCGGCGCCGGGCGGCGTGGTTCCAACGGAGGGGGTTGGAGTGGGTCGGCCGGCCCGGCGCCTTACGCGGGGCTGCGTCTCGGGTTCCGCGGCGGGCGCCGCGGTTTCGGTCAGTTGGTCGATCGCCATGGGTTCCTCGCAGTGACGTGGCCGCGGCGGCGGCTGCGCCGTTTCACTCTGAAACAGCGCAGCGCCCGCCGAATTCTGCAATTTGTACTTGCCCCCGGCGCGGTCGAATGGCTAGCTTCGGAGAGGGGGGTAGCGTGGTTTAGGCACGAGGCCGCCGTCCGCCCTCTTATCAGACCTATGGATATGCGGGTCCGAAAAGAGATATTATGTGGTGTTCGGGCGGTCCGGAAAGAACGCCCCCGGCGCTCGGTACGGTCGCCCGTCCGGCCCCCGCGGGGCCGACGCGGCCGTGAACCCGATAATCTCGCACGCTCCTGCACGTCCGTTGCTCCGGTCCGTTACAGCGCGAGAGGCGTCCAGCGCGGGACTCGGTCAAGAGGCTTGCGCGGCTGGGACGCCCCGGGGAAGTCCCCGGCGCCGGGGGCTAATTCAGTTCAAGCACGTTTGACGTTGACCGAGCCATGGGCGCGTACACTAGCCCCATCGGCCGACTTGTCAATCCCCCTGGACGATATTTTTCGATTTTTCTTATGGTAGCTTCCGACCCAGCCAGGCGAAGAATACCACGGGCACCAGCGGGGTCGCACCAAAGTACACCGGCCAGCGGTACCCCAGCCACGTCGCGTACGCAATCCACACCCAGGAAGCGACGATGAAGGTCCAGCGCGCCGCAGCCGTCCATCTATGCTGGTCGGAAACGATCAGGCTCACGACTACCCACGCCGAGGCCGCCCCGAGGAAGCAGGCTAGCCAAGGCAGGAACTCACCCCAAAATGAATCGTCTTCCAAGCCGCCCATGTACGCAGTGTAGCAAGTGCCCCCCCACCGCCGCAAGCAAATTCGCCTACGTGTACTGGCACCCGCCCGTTAGCAGCATTCCCAGGCCGTAGAGCCAGCTCACCCACAGTTGCAGATTGACCATGGTCGTGCTCCTGGTCACGCCGGGACCTTTTGGAGCTGTCGCCGCAGGCGCCCCCGCAGGCTGCGCAGCTCTTTCGCCCGGGCCGAATCCGTCAAGCCCATCGCTTCCAGGTTTGTCAGGGCCTCCTCGGTGCGTCCCAGGCTGCCCTGGATGCGGGCCCGCGCCGGGTTCACCCGCTGGGTGGACAGGCCGCCGAGCAGCGCCAACGCCGCCCCGCCGCCGGTCCGATTGCCGCCTCCGACCGCGGCCTGCGTCAGCGTCTCGGCCGTCTGACTGAACCGGCTGGACGGCAGGAACCGGGCCAGGTCCGCGATGAACCGCGTTTCCTTCTGGAGCGCCGGCGGCAGCTCGCCGATCAAGCGCGTCGTCGCCTTGTCCGGGGCCAGCTTGCTGCGCCCCGTCCGCAGGTCCGTGTCCGTCAGCATTTCGAGCAGGAAGCGCGGGAACGGCGCCGCCTGCGCTGCGATCTTCTGGAGCGAGCGCACCGGCCCCTTGCCTTCGGTCCCGAACGAAAACGGCTCTTCCAGCGCCAAGCCCGGCGAGATGAACCGCGCCTGCCCCTGCGCGTCGCTCGGAAGCTGGAACGGTTGCCGTTCCTGCAGCCAGGTCGGCAGCAGCTCGCGGACACCCTGACTCCGCGAGCCGATCGCCCCGGTCGCATAGCCGTAGCCACGCAGCAGGTTCGGGTTCTCGACCACTTCTTTAACGATCAGCGGCAGCGCCTTGCGAACGTACGTGTAGAAATACGTGATCCGCCGCAACGTGTTGGACTCGAACCGCGACAGGTCGCCGTAGTCGAACAGGTATTTCTTGACCAACCCCCCCGCCTCACGATCGCTGAGCCCCCGCGCCTTGGCTTCCAGGAACATCGCCAGCCGCCGATTGTTCTCGGCCGCGTTACCTACGGCGATCCCGGCCTTGGCCCACGGCCGTAGGAAGGGCTTGGCCACGGCGCTTGCAGCCCGTGACAACACCCCGGGCGTCTCGCCGGGTTTCGCGCCGGGTCCCCAGCCCAGCAGTTCCCGCGTCTCCGGCGCCATGCCGTGCCCCACCGTCGCGTACTCGACGCCCTTTTTGTACAGGGCCATTTCCGCATCGGTCGCCCGGCGCGCGCCCGCCGCGATCGTCTCGCCGGCCTCGGCCGCCAGCCGATTGGTCACGGCCATTTGCAGCTTGCCGGCCTTGAACAGGTACGTCGGATCGCGGAACCCGCCCAGGTACATGCGAAAGACGTCGTCGATCGCGTTGCGGGCGTGGAACGCCGGGAACATCTGCGTGACCGCCAGCCGGTAGACGGCATTGGTCTTATTCAGGAATTTCCAGACCTTGCCCATGGACTCCGGATCGTTCACCAGACGATCGACCTTGGTGATCTCGCGGGCGATCTCCGCCGGCACATACTTCCCGGCGAACGCCGTCCCTTCGAGCGCCTTCGCGATCGCCTCTTTGCCGACCGCCTGCGCCGGCAGCTCGACGCCGCCCACGCGGTTCAGCTTGAGCTGGGCAAGCAGGTCGGCAATTTTCACTGCGTCCGGCCCGGCTTTTTCCGCCGGCAACGCGAACAGCGTCAGCGCCCCGGTCGCCACGCCCGCCCCGAATTGCGTCCGCGAGCCGGACAGCAACCGCCGCGTCATGCTTTCGGCCGGGTTCTCGACGAATAGATCGCCCGGCAGGCCGCGCAACCGTCCCAGGTCGTTAATGACCGGGACCGCCAGGCCTTTGAGTTCGGGCACCCGCTCCAGCGCATAGCGGCCGGAGGTCGGGAAATCCCGAATCACCGTGCGCAGCGGATCGTCCGCGGCCAGCTTCGGCAGCCACTTGACCGCCTCGGGATTGAGCACCCGCTGGGTGTAGCCTAAGAGGTTGTCGCTCAGCGCCTGGAGCTTCTGTCCGCTCCGCACGTCGGCGTCAAAGCCCACGCCCAGCGCCGCCCGCATCTGCTCGACCTGGAACGCCAGCGGCTTGGGCAGCAGCGGCTGCACCTGGGCATAGGTGTCTTTGAGGCTGGTCAACGTCTCGATCCGGCTGGCCGTCTTGGCCTCGGCCGCGGCGCGCAAACCAGTCAGCTTCGTCACGCGTGCCACGTCGCCGGCCTGGAGCGCGTCGGCGATCGCCGCGTCCCGCTTGGCCAGGGAAGCCGCGTGCTTCGTCGTGAGTGCATCAATCTGGCCCGCGACCTTCTGCGCCGCTTCGTCGCCTTTCTCCAGCGCCAGGTAGGTCAGCGTCTTGGCGGCCTGGAGCGGCTCCGCGCGTAAAGGGATGGCCGTTTCGCGGAGCAGTTTGTCTCGTAAATTAGACAAACCCGCCGCCTTGCCGGTATCCCCGGCCGCCTCAGCGGCGGCGATCTTCGGTCCAAACCGCGTCCGAATCGCCTCCCGACCCGGCTCGGTCGACTCCGCCAGCCGTTTCAGGGCCCCCACCGACTCGCCGGGCTGTTCGGCCGCGAACCGCTCGATATTGCCGATCGCCGCCCGGCCGGCCTGGCCGATCTCCCAATCCCGCAGTTCCTTCGCCCCGCGGGCCTGGGCGGGTATCTCGTTGAACAGGCTGGTCGGGTCCCGGCCAAGCTCCGTGCGCACGGTCGAAAGCGTCTCCGGATTCCAAGCTGCATCCGCCAATGGGGCACTGGCGGGCCGCAAACGGCTCGCCACGGGCTCCGCGAACCGACCGACCCCCCTCCGGGCGGCATCGAGGCCCCTGAAGGCCGCTCCGCTGGCTCTGCCGCCCGTGAGCGATACCGAAATCTGTGGCCCGATGTCGAACGGCAGGCCCACGGTCAGCCCCCGCCGGTAGCCCTTCGCGGCCTGCTCCGCCAGCGAACGCGGGAACACGGGCGCATCGGCCAGGGTGTACCCCTTGCGGCCCAGCTCGCCGGCCAGCTCCGCCGCCCGGGCCAGGGCCGGGGCGGTCTTTTCGAGCTTTGCGGCGGTCTCGGCGACGCGGGCGGCATCGGCCAGAGCACTGACGCCCCGGGCGGCTTTGCCGGCCGCCGTTGCCCCGCCGAAGCTGAGCAGGTTAAACGGCGACGCCAGGACCTCGACGGCCGTACCCGGGATGTCGCCGCTCTCAAAAGTCCCCTTCTCACCGGCCCCCAGACCGAGCAATTCACGCCCCGACGGCGCCGGCCCGAAGATCGTCTCCTGCCCAGTCCCCTCGACGCCGAACGCCCGCCCGAGCGCCGCCCGCGTCGCCGCGTCGACATACCCCATCCCAGCGAGCACGCTGGAGGCCGCGTCGAACGGCACCGACAGCGCCTGTTTCCAGAGCGGCTGCGCGGTCTCGCTCGCAGTCGGCGGTGCGATGGGCGCGCTTGCCCGCCGGCGACGGTCCGCGGCTAGACTGGCGCTGATGATGTCCATGGGGCTCTACCAGGTAGTGCTGTCCGCGTTCAGGTCGCCACGCCGATTAAATATCGCTGGGTTGGGGATGAACCCGCCGAATTGGGGCATGTAGATCATAGATTGTGGCGCCGACAACGCCGGGGCCGGCGCGGGGGCTTCGTACAGCGCCCGGCCGGCTACCGAGCCCCGCGGCGGATAGCCTACCGCCGTCAACAAGTCACTCGTAGGTGCAAACGTATGGCCCAGGTCCAGGCCGAATTGTCCCCACGTGCGCGATGCGGGCGGCTTAGCGGCCGGCGCCATGACCACTTTGTTGTCCAGGCCAAGACTGGCCTGTGGGTACACGGCCGTACGTTGCGCCCGGTCTGCCAACTGGCTCCGCATCAGCTCCGCGTGCCGCGTCATGCTCTTCCGCAAATCGGGGCTCTGCACCCCGGGCAACGCCGCGTCGTAGAACCGGACATAAGCCGCGTAGAGCTTGGCTTTTTCCTCCGGATCGGCACTCGCCTGAAACGCTGCAATCAGCGGAGTCACCTGTTCGAGCACCGCCGTATCATCGCCCTCCAGTTGCGCGAGCTGGTTCTTTTCGCTGCCCTCGGCCAGCTTCACGCGCCGCTCCTCAAACCCCATTTCACGCTCGCGAAAAGCATCCTGCACCGCCTGCCGATCGGCCTCGGTCTGTGCCCGGGCCTGCTCGCGCATCGTCTCGGCCCCGAACCGCCCGAACATCTCCCCCAGCCGGGCCGTCCGATTCTTGCTATTCTGTTCGGCCTCCGCTTGGAGCGCCCGCTCCTGCCGGGCACTGGAGCCGGCCTCGGCCGACCTCTGCCGTGCCGCCGCGGCGGCTTCCTGTTCGGCGGCACGCGCCGTTGCGGCCGCGCGGTCCTTGCTCCTCTCGGCACCCGACCAGCCCTGCTCAAAGCCTGCCTGCGTCTCGCGGCTGGCCCGGTCGGCATTCCGCTGGCTGATCTCCGCCGCACTGCGCGCCCCGGCCGCCTGGCCTTCGCCGATCGCCCGGCCAGCCCCGACCATGTTCGCGTTCGCTTCCTCCAGCGCCCGCGCCCGCGCCTGCATAGCCTGCTGGGCCAACGCCGCCAGATAACCCATCGGCATCGACACGCCGTTGAGCGGGTTCACAAACGCCATACGTCACCTCATCCGGCAAGGGCTCTCGGGCCGTGTTCACGCCGGCTGCCAATCGGCGAACTTGTTCAGTCCAAACCCGGTCAAATTTCCGAGCGTGCTGTTCAGCAACCCGGCGCCCGTGTCATTCGTCGAGCCGACCGCATCCCAAGCCGAATTCGCCTGCGTCTGCCCGGCCTGGACCTGGGCGATTGTCCCGAGCAGCGCCGAGTACGCCGCGGCCTTCTCGGCCTCGGTCCCCGACCGGATCGCGTTGTTGAACCGATTGATCTCGTCCAGGAGCTGGCCCGGCAGCATCAGGTTTTCGGGCTGCTCGTTGCTCGCGCGGTTCAGGTTCGCGTTCGTCACGCCGCCCTCATACTGCGTCTGAATTCCGGCCTGCGTGCCGAACAGGGCATTGGCGAGCGTGCCGCGCGTCTCTTCGATCCACTGGTCGATCGCGTCGCCCTTGCCGTACTGGTCCTCAGCGACCGTCGTGTACGCCGTATCCAGATTGCCTTTCGTGCCGTACAGGCTGCCGAGCAACTGGGCCATGGTGGTCGCCGCCTGGTCGCCGCGGCCGGCCGACTGCACCGCGTTCTGCACCATCAGGTCCCGCCGGTTCGCGTCGATCGCCTGACCGCCACTGCTCGCGGCGATGGCCTTCAAGGCCGCGACCGCCCCGGGTGCCAGCCCCCGGGCCGCCGCGCTGTCCTCGATCGAACTCGTCGCCAACGCTTCCTGGGCGTGTTGGTTGTCGGCATAGGTGGACGCCATGCGTTCGATGTCGGTCGGACTGTAGATGTTGGGGTTGTCCCGCACCCCGGTGAAATACTTCTGGGTCTCGTCGGCCACGCCCTGCACCTTGCCGGTGATCTCGTCGCGCCGCCCCTCCGTCGCCCCGGCCCGGCCCCGCGCCGCCGCGCTCTGGGCCTTCTGCGCGTCGATGCGTTCCAGGCTATCCGTCCGAAACGTCCCCACATCCTCGGCCAGGCCCTTGAGCGGGCTGTTGGTCGCATTCTCGATGTTGCGGTCGAGGTACGTATTCTGCCGGCCGCGGGCGCCCTGGTTCTCGGCGAGCTGGGCCAGGTATGTCGCCCCGGTCGGGCTGTACCGGCCCAGCTCGTTCAGCGCATTGCGAAATGCGTCGCGCGTGCTGGGCTCCAGGCTGTCGATCGCGGAGATCCCGGTCTGGCCCTGCCCGACCAGCTCCTGATCGGCCTGCACGGTCCCGGGGTTATACCCACGATTCGTGCCCAGGTTCGCCAGCCGCCCCGATTCACTCTGCGCCGCCAGACTGGCCCCGCCCGTGGCCAGTTCCAGGAGCCGGTAGATCGTCATCAACGGGTCCATGCGTCCGCTCCTACGTCCGAATCCACCATTGCACCGCGGTCGCCGCCAGCTCCCACGGATTGCCGGCGAGTTGGGCGCGGCTGGGGAGCACGAAATACCCGGCCCGCGTCGCCACGCCGCACAGGCTGCCCAGGTATTTCGACAGCTCCGGATAGCTGTGTATTTGCACTTCGCCGCCGTCGCACAGCAGCCACCCGGGCGGCGGCGGCCAGCCCTGGGCGTTGATCGTCCGGCGAATGTCCCCGGTGGCCCACGGGAACCGTGTCCCGGGCAAGTCGCCCTTGACGAGCGCGATCAGCCCATCCACGCGGGTCTGGTAATCCTTCAGCCGCGTGCCGAGCTGGTCGAGGGCTTTCTGCTGGGTCGCGGTCTGCTTGTCGATCGCCTTCTGATTATCGTCGAGACTCTTTTGCGTCTCGTCGCGTTCGGTCTGCAGCGTCGTGCGCAGGTCGTTGCTCGCCTCCGTCAACGTGTTCAGGGCCTGCTGTAGAAAGTCCTGCGCCTGGGCCAGGTCGGCGATGCGCTGGTCGTCGGCCTGCTGCATGGCCGTCAGCCGGTCGGCGAGTTGCTGGTCCCGGCTCTCGGCCGCCGCGCTCTCCGCCCGTTGCAGCCCCAGCGCAAAAGCATTCTGGCTGGCCGTCGTCGCGCGTTGCAGGGCGACGGCCAGGGGCAGCGGCGGACTCGCGGGTACGTAGTTGCCCATCACATTTGTCCGATCGCCGAGGCCTCGATTTCGACGCCCGTAATCCGCGGCCGGTGCGCGTGCGTCCCGCTCAGCTTGAACCGCAGCGTATTGCACACCCGCCCCAGGATGAACTTGAGCAGCCCCAGCCCGGCGGTGTCCGTCTTGGCCGCGCTCGTCACGGTCGCCGACTGGTCCACGCTCACGCCGAGCGTCAGCGCGAGGGTCGCACTCGCGTCTTTATCAAACTCGACATTGGCGTCGTACACCCACTTCTTGTAGGGCGTGCCGAAATCCGTGGGGCCGCTGTCGTAGAACCATGCCACGGCGGTCGTGCCCAGGTCGCGTTGCTCGGGGTCGCCGTCGCGCCGCAGGGCCGCCAGGTCCCCGCTCAGGCTGCCCCCATGTGCTGCCAGCCAGGCCAGCAGCCGTGCCGGCTCGACCAGGCTGCCGGCGAGCCAGCGGGCGGTGGTCAGCCCGACCGCGCCCAAGTCCCACTTGTGCCACTGCCGCGTGGGAAGGTGGTACACCAGCGTCTGGGCGGTCGTGTAGGTCGTGTCCAGGTAGCCGAACAGCACGAGCGCGTCGCGTTCCGGGTCGTAGGCCAGCGTCCGCCACTCGGGATCGCGGTAGAGTTGGTACAGCTCGGCCACGTCGTCGCTGATCCGCTCCAGGCTGTCGGCCCGCAGCGCGTACACGCCGTCGTGCCCCGCGAAATAGACCGTGCCGCGCGCCTCGGCGACGGCGGCCGGGCTCGCCAGCCCCAGCGTCTGGTCGATGCCGCCGAGCACCGGATCGACGCGATAGCTTTCGGGTCCGCTGCCGGTCACGACGTGCAGCGAGCCGCGTTTCAAAATGAAAAGGCCGCCGGCCAGCGGCCACAGGCGCAGGGCCTCGTCGTCGGCGTCCTCGCCCACGCTCCAACTGTTCGTCAGGCGGAAGCTGTGGTATTTCTGGAACTCCGAGCCATACAGCGTGTTCGGACCTTCGAGCACCCACAGCCGCCCCTGCCAGATACAGGCATCGTTGCCGGCGCTGGGCTGGTAGCTGGCCAGCGGGTCGAGCAGGTTCGACGCCGACTTGTCGGGGACGGTCAACTCGTCGTAAAAGTGGGTCGTGGCGCCGGGGACGAACGCGATCCGCCCGACCTTGTAATACTGGCTGTCCACCGTGTCCTGCTTGCGGTACCAGTCCACCTGCGTCACGCCGCCGGCGGCGTCGGCCGAGGTCGGCGCCACGCTCACGTGAACGCGCGAGTCCGCGGCGATCGTCACGCTGGCCGGCGTGTCCAGATTGGCCGGGCTCTGGCTGCCCGTGTCCGTGTTCACGAAGACGGCGGTATAGAGATACGTCCCGGGCGGCACCCCGCCGGGCAGCGCCGCCGCGCCCACGTAGACGTTGTCGCCGTTGCCCGGGCGCGCGATGAAGAACTGGTGAACGACATTGGCCGCCGCGCCCGTCAGGTGATACAGCACCCGGGGCACCATGTTGTACGCCGGCCGCACGAGCCACCAGTGCCCGAGGTGCACCAGCCCGCAGCGGTAGCCCAGGTGGCCGCTGCCCAGCGTTTCGCCGAACAGCACGATTTCCGAATCGTCGTAGCGGCCGGACATGAATTGTTCGAGCGGCATCAGAAACACGCACACGTACGGCGCCCCGCCGGCATCCACCTCGGCCAGCACGAGCAGGTGCGGATACCGCCAGCCCCAGGCCGAGACCACGCCGCCGTGCCGATCGTCGAGGCAGGGCACGGCCCGCAGCACGTGCCGCACGCTGATGGTCCCGCCCTGGGGCATCACCAGCTCCAGCCCCGGCCGCCGGCGGAGGTCGCCCGCGGCGGTGGTCACGTTCAGGCTGTCGTAGCAGCTCCCGGCCGGCACGCGCGTGGCGGGTCCGCGTTTCAGACCGCCAAACGGCCCGCGGTACGGCACAAGATTTCCAGGGCTACGCGGCACACGCATCCTTCGTCGTAGCGTCCGGGCTCTGTACCGGACGACTTGGGTTCAGACCACGGCGATCGCGGTCGCGGTCTGCACGCGCAGGACGCCGCCCGACACCTCGCTGATCCACAGCGCGCCGCTGACCGTGCCGACGTACGGCGCGGCGCCGAGCAAGGTCGCCTGCAGCGCCGCCGCGGCCACGATTTTGGCATTCTGCGCAATCACCAGCGCCGCTTCGGCCGCGACCTGATTGGCCGCGGCGGTCACGTACGCTTCCAACAGGGCTTGTTGCGTCGGGGCCGGCATAAGCAAAATCCTCGAGTTTCACGGATCCGTTCTTAAACTCACATTCGGCTCTGTGCCTCGGTGCCTCGGTGGTTATCTGCGCTGGTCGCTGGCACGGGCGACCGCCGTTTCACCGATCAGGTTCACGATCAGGACGTGCAGCGTGCTCGCCGCCCGGTCGGCGTAGCGGCTCGCGGCCGCGCTGCCCGTCGGGAGCAGGCGGGCCGTCGCCCCGTCCACGATCACGTCGGACCATTCCAGCGGCAACGCCGCGAACGGTTTCGTCGTGCCGGGCGTTACGGCCGCGGCCGGCAAGGCCCCGACGTAGCGCAGGGTGATCGTCGCCGCCTCCGGCGCGCCGGCCGGCGACAGGAACCGCAGCACCAGGCCCTCGTGGACCACGGCCCAGGTGCCGGTCAGGTTCGGGTCGCACAGGTCCATCAGCTCGCGCCCCTCGACGAACGTCAAATCCAGGGGCACGGTGCCGGCCACGGTGTATTTCGCTTCCAGGAGCTTGCGGATGCGCGGCTCGGTGCTCAGCGTGCCGTCCGGCAGGGCGAGGCTCGTCGCGCCGAGCGCGACGGTGCGGGTCGCGGTAATCACGAGCGCTCGGCGGTTGGCCCGGGCGATCGCCTCGACCACGACGCGCGCGGCGGCGTTCAAGGCCGCGCAGACGCGCTCGGCACCCAAGCCCGCCACCTTGGCGTTTTCCAGGTTGAGCTGGTCGTTCACCGCCGCAATCAACTGGTCATTCGTGAGGGCGTCGTAATAGGCCATCACCCATTCTCCGCCGTGTTTTCCTGTCCGCGAATCCCGAGCAGCAGCTCGTCGCGGTCCTCGGCGTAGTCCTGGTACAGGCTCTGCCAATCCGGCGCCCGCATCACGCGCAATGCCAGGGCCGCCGCGTTCTTGGCAATCAGCGGATGCCACTCCAGCGGCAACTTGTCGGCAGTCCCCACCCCAGCCGCCTTGCCAGGGGTGTCGCTACCGGCGGTCATGTTCGGCAGGCCGTGGTGGTAGTACACGGTCAGGCTGGCCGCCGCCGGCGGATTGAGCACGCCGACCTGCTCACCGTAGGTGCAGACCCGCGGCCGGACGGCGGCGGCAGCGCCGATTTTCAGCGTCTGATCGTCGAACCGGACCACGTCCAGGCCGCCGGCGTCGGCCCCATCGGTGCGTCGCGCGGCGATGATCTTCTTGACCCGGGTGTAGCCCAGCGCATTCGTCGGCGTGGCGACGTACAGCGGCCCGCTCACGGCGAACAGCGTGAGCGTGCCCTCGGTCAGAAACAGCCCCTGTTGCACGGTGCGCGCCAGGTTCCACATTTTCTGCAGGCTGGCGTTGAGCAGCGTCCAAATTGTGGCCTGGACAAACGGCTCCGCGGTCGGCGCCTTGTCGAAGATCAGCTCGCGAAACAACGTCTCCAGCTCAGTCAGCGTCATGGCATCACCAGCGCTCCCCCGCCGCCGCCGCTCGTATCCGGCCGGAACACCTCGTAGCGGCCCGCGAAGCTCCAGCTCACGCCGGCCGCCGGCGTCGGCAGGCCCGTGAGGTCGTAGGTCGTATAGACCTTGCGGCTGCCCGCGTTGTTGAACGTGCGCGCCCCGGGTCCGATGGCCGCGGTACGCAAGACGACCGGCTCGCCCGGATACGACAATTCCGAAACGCTGGAGTAGAGGGTATTCGATTCGTTCATCACGTACGGCGTGTCGTCGTACGGCACGCGCACGACGCCGACCTTGCTCGAAAGCGCCGCGAGCAAGCTGGGGCTGGGGCCGTACACCAGGTCGAAGATCGCCGCGTTACCGAACGTCAGCGTGAGCTGCACGTTCATCCCGCTGGTGTCGAACGAGTGCATCCAGCGCAAGGCCGTAGCGCCGCCGGTGCGGGCGGTGCCGCCGACCAGGTGCGTCAGCCGGTCGCCCAGGTACACCGTGCCATACGGAATCGTCACGCCCGCGTCGGTCATGTCGCCGATCGACACGCCATCCCGGATCAAGGTCGAGTGCGCGGTGTTGACCAGCGGATTGTCCGAGCCGGTTACATAGTGCGGCGCTTCCAGCGCGGTCCACGTCTTGCGGGTGTGGCATTTCCAGGTCACGGCATCATCGACCACGGTCTGCCCGACCGTCGTCGGCCAGGTCGGCTCCACGAGCCCCGTCTTGAAATCGCCGCTGCGCGCCGTGCATTCGTATTTGTACAACAGGGCGTTGGCCGGGTTGGTCGGCACGACGAAGGCACCCACCGCCGTAACGGTGTCGGCGGCCCACGGGGACCGGGCCTCATCGTGCTTGACGATCGGGCTGGCCGTGTTCGGGTCCACGTGCCGCCAGGCAGTGTCGTGCGGATACCAGGTGGGGATGTGGACGTTCTTCGTCTGGCCCGGACCCGCATTCTGGCCGTAGTAAACCACAAACGAGCCCGTTTCCAAACGGGCGTCTCCGGTCACGGTGATCTGGCTCGTCGTCGGGCGGGTCACGATCTCGTAGCGGTGCCCGCTGGTATCGAACTCGATATAGCCGCCGGCGACGCCCGAGGATTGGAACGTCGCGGCCACCGTCGTGATCGTCGAGTTCGGCGCGGCATAAGTGATTGTGCCGCCCGTCACGGTGCCGGTGATCCGCTCGGTAATCAGGGCCACATGTCCGTTGCCAACCCATTTTCCATCGACCCCATCGACCGCCCGCGGGTCGGCGCGCACGGTGCTGCTCCACGACGTGGCGCTGACCAGGTACAGGTACTTGGTGCCGGTGCCCGTGATCTCCAGGAACACGTAGCGGTCCGTCTCCGCCGCACCGCAGTGAAAGTACCGTTCGAGCAGGCGCGTACTGCCGCCGCCGGCGCCGCCGCCCGGAAACGGATCGCCGAACGCCACCGCGTTGGCGATGTTCGTATCCGGACCGATCTTGACGGTGATGCTCGGCCAGTTCGAGCTGAGTTGCGTATAAAGCAGACTGAAGTAATCGTGTCCGGCGGGCAGCAGGAACCGGGCCACGGCATTGGCCCCGGCCCGCACGGCATGACCGGTCGAATTCCCCTGGCTATTGGTATTCCAGGCCCATGTGCCGCTGACCTCGACCAAGCGCCCATCCTGCTTCGTGCTGATCCGGCGGGAATGGGGGTAGCCCGTCTGGATGGTCTGCACGCCGAGCGAGTTCAAGGAAGAGATCGAGCCCTCGTTGGCGTTGTCCCACCAGGATTCGGCCAACGCGTATTCGGTCCACAAGCCGGTCGCCGACTGGCTCGCCGGCACCAGGCCGACATAGCCCTTCAGTTGCGCCGGATGTCGATACACGGCCGGTTGCAGGGCAGGCATGTTTCACCTCGCGCTCAAGCGCCGCGTCAATCCGCCGACGCCGCCACGGTCACGTTCTTGCCGGCCCCGGACAGCACGGCCGTCACCAGCCCGGGGTTGTGGAGCACCGCGGTCGTAATGCGCCGCGTGTTGCTCACCACGGGGCTGCCCGGCAGGGCCTCGGTGTCGTAGTCCTGGCTGGCGGTCGGCACGCGGTTGAACGTCACTTGCAGTTCATCCACCACCAGCCCCGCATCCTGCAGGCGCTGGCTGTTCAGGCACTGGCACAGGAAGCGCCGCCGGGGGCTGGTCCAGGTACACGTGACCGTCCCGCCGGCCGGAATCGTCACCCCGGCCGGGGCGAGCGTCGGCTGTTCCAGCGCTCCCTCCGCCAGGGCTTCGCGTACTTCGATAATCATCGCCAACCTCAGGGGTCAGGGTTCAGGGTTCAGGGCTCAGGGTTCAGGGGGCCACGCTGGCTGAACCCTGAACCCTGAACCCTCGTTTTCTTCCTACGCCGACGGGTTGATCGTGTTCTTGCTCTGGGCGCCCGGATTCATCGCCAGGAGCTGACACGACGTGTACCAGTACGACTCGTACGCATTGGCGTGCTCGCCGTTGGGGCCGAGCGCCCCGCTGCGCACGATCGTCTGATCGTCGCCGTTCATGGGCCCGAGCTCGCGCTCGACGCCCAGGCAGAGCGCCTCGCTGTCGAGCATGTAGCCCGTCCAGGGGGCGATCGCCAGGTCGATGATCAGCGGCACTTCCTGGCCGTTGGGGGCCAGCCAGTGCAGGGCCGGGTAGCCGAACACGCTCTTCTTGACCGCGCTCGGCCACTGCTGATAGCCGTAGTGGATGCGGCCGAAGTTCGTGTAGTAATTCGCGTCGCACAGGATCACGTTCGGCTCGGCGTTGCAGCGTTGCTTGGCCGCGAGCCAGATCGCGAAGAGGTTGTCCACCGTCCAGGTGGACTTGGCCTGGGCCAGGTACGAGCCGCCGGCCGTCTTGGCGTTGGTGCCCGTGCGGGTGATGCCGGCGTAGGCGCCGGTGCCGACGAGCAGGTCGAGGCCCTTGATCGCGTTGCCGTACTCGGACGCGAGCGGCGTGCCGAGCGGGTCGTGAATGCCGCCGCCGACGCCGCACCCGCGGAACACGCGCGTCGACGTCGTGACGGTCGGCGTCGTGCCGACGGTGAATTGCGTGGCGCTGACGATCGTGGCGATGGTCGCGGCGACCGGGCTGGTGCCCGTCGCGGTCGCGAGCACGATCGGCTGGCCCTCTTCGAGGTGCCGCGTGCTGTCCACGGTGATCGTCGAGCCCGAGCTGCCGGCGGTCACGATGGCCAGGATGCCCGTGCCGTCGCCGTACAGGTCGCGGTTGATCTGGTTGCGCACGTCGAGCGGCAGGCCCTGCATCTCGCCGTCGATGACTTCCAGCGCCGCGGCCTTGGCGCCCTTGGACGTGTCGAGCAAGGCCCCATCAATTTTGAAGCCGCCCCAGTAGTACGTGGGGCGGATTTGGGCGCGGATGCGGGTCTGGCTGCCGGGCAGCGGCAACCAGCCGGTGGTCTGCCCGCTGGTCGCATTGCGGGCCCCGACGCCGAAGTTGCGCCCGACGTGGATGTTCCACTCCAAACACAGCCCGTATGAGCCGTTGGCCCCGGGGACCATGGCGGTCTTCAGGCCGCCGGTGCGCTTGGCGGCGACGCTGCCGGGCCCGGGCGCCTTTTTCTGCAGGATGTCCAGGAACGGCGTGTCGGTGTACACCGCGTCACGCACGCCGTTCAGATAGACGTTACGCAGCGTTTCGTTCCAACTGGCGAGTGTGGCGGGTGAAGCACCCATGTTCGACTCCTCAGGTCTTTTCTGGCCCGTAAAAAAAGGGGCGGTGGGTCGCCTACTCAGCGAACCACCGCCCCTATCCGAGCGGGTGGGATAGCACCGGCCTGCGTCGTTCATGTGGCCTCAGACCGCCACAGGCTGGCTCGGTTTTTTACGGGTTACAGAAGGTTGTTGCTCCTAAACGGGCACGGGTTTCGCCAAGATCCTCTTGGCGGGTCCAGACTTATTCGTCCGCGATGCCCAGCAAGGCCGCGGCCTTCTGCTTGGCGGCCCCGCTCCTCAGCTCGGCGGCGGTGCTGGGCACGATGGTCTCGGCCGGCGGCCGGCCGCCGCCGCGTTCGCCGGTCGCCTTGCGGTCGGCGGTTTTGCGCTTCACGAACTCCGCCACCGTCTGGTTGGCGGCTTCGGCCGCCAGCTCGGTGCGCTCGTCGATGAACGCTTTGAGCGCGGCCTTCTTGGACCCGCCGTGCTCGGCGATGTACTCGGCGACATAGCCCAGGGCCTGGGCGCTCAGCGAGCGCAGCCGCTTGGGATCGTCGGCCAGCTTCGCGAACGCAGGCGCATCGGCCAGCGTCTCTTTGACTTCCGCTTGCCACGCGGCTTTGTTCTTCGCCTCAAGCGCGGCGCGGTCCTCGTTGGCCTTCGCGCCCTCCAGGCGTTCGAGCTTGGCTTCGGCCGCCTTGAGCCTGGTCAGCACCGGATCGTCGTCTACGTCCTCTGCGGCCGGCGCTGATTTCTTCTTGCCGTCCGCACCGTCTGCGGCGGCGGCGGCTCGCCGCGCGACTTCGGCTTCCCATAGCGCCGTAGCCTCCAGCCGCTCGACCGGGTTCATCTTGTCCAGCTTCACGGCCAAGCGCTCCCCCTGCGCTCGCATGGCATCGGTGCAGCCGTACTGGTCGTAGGCCGCCGCGCGCTGCGCCTTGGTCATACCGGCCAGGGCGATCTCCACGGTGGCGGCAGCGGCCTCCGTGGTTGCCGCCGTTCCACTCGCCGCGGCAGCGCTGTCCGTTTTCGCCGCGGCCGGGGGGGCGACTCCGCCGTCGCTCCCCGGCTCGCTGGCGAGAAACACGTTCGTTGTCTTTCCGTTGGGCCACATAGTTGCATCCTCTCGTTTACGCCGCGGCCGGTGCCAGCGGCATCGGCCCCCGCGGCTGACCTACATTCCCCGGCGGCGGTCCCGCCGGCGCTGGCATGCCATTACCCCCGCCGGCCAGGAAGTTCCGCAAGATCTCACCCCGCGGACCATTCAGCAGCGCGCCCATGCGCCCCGTCTGCGGGCCGGCCTGGTTTTCGAGCTGCGCCAGTTGCTTGTCCGCGGCCTGCTTGCGCTCCCATTCCAGCTTGGCCTCGCCGCCGAGCTGCCCGACGATCAGCGGCTGCACCGCCTGGATGCGGATCGTGTCTTTGTAGTAGCGCTCGAAATTGGCCTGCACTTCCGGGCTCAGGTGCTTGAAGTCCTCGCCGTTCATGAAGTGCAGCAGCTCCGCGGTGCGCACGACGTGGTTGTGATACCACGCCGGCGGCACGTAGCGGCCCGTCACCAGGATCTCATGCACCCGCCGCTGGGCCTCGCGGTCCTGCTGATCGCGGTCCAGCCGCCCGCTGCTGTCGCCCAGCTCCAGGACGGTCAGCACGAGCTGCCGATCGGCCGGGTCCTTCGGGTCGAAGAAATTGAACTGGATGAGCGTAATGATCAGATCCGTCTGGGCCGCGCGACTGCGGGCCGCCCCGGCGGTCTTCAGCGTGACGTTGAACGCTTCCGGGCCGCTGGCGGGCGTCCCGCCGGCGACGAGCTGCTTGCCGCTCAGCGCCCGCCGCTCCCACGCGTTGTCCGCCCCCCGCACGGCGATCATCCGCTCTTCGCTGACGAACTGCCGGATGCGGCACAGGATCAGCCGGAACACGTCCTGCGTCCAGCGGGCCAGGTTCTTGCGGGTCGGGTCCATGCGCGTATCGTCGGCCGATTGCAGGAGTTGCACGAACCGGCCCGAGCGCCCGTTGGACGGGGCCTTGCCCAGCGACACGTCCTGCACGCCGATGCAGTTCTGGATCGCCCGCACCCAGCGGTCGAACATCGCATTCCAGCTCGGCGGCAGGTCCGGCCGGTCGAGGGCCTCGGGCTTCTTGTTCTTGTAGGTGAAGTACCCGCCCTTGCCGGCCACGTCGCTGGCCAGGATGCCGTTGTCTTCCGGTCCCCACATCGACGGGTTGACGTTCAGGTCCACGGCTTCCATGCCGCGGCTGACCAGGAAGTTGATCATGGCCTGCGGGTCGAACATGTCCCAGGCCGGCGTCTTGGGCCACGGGCTGTTGCGCACGCGCAGGCAGTCGCACGGGACGTACGGCACGCGCCCGTCGTCGTAGGGGTTGGCCAGCTCCGCGTTCCGCTTGCGGTTGACCACCTGGTCATTGACCAGCACGACGTGCAAGCCGGCGGGGTGCGCGGCCGAGCGCGGCGCCCACAGCTCGAACACGAGCACCGTCTCGCCGCGCCGCTGGTCGTAGACCGTGCTGCCCTGGGCGGTGAACTCGTTCCGGTACCACAGCTCGCGGGCGTCGGCGTAGGCCGGTTTCAGGTCGTCGGCTTTGAGGCCGTAGCGCGCGATGACGTAGCCGAAGCTGCGCTCGTGGCCTTCGAGCACGTACTCGGCCTTGCGGAACGGCAGGCCGACCGGCCCCCAGGTCAGGTTCCGCAGCGGCACGTTCTCGACGCACAGCTCCCCCATGCTCACGGTGCGGCCGGCCCCGCCCTGCTCCAACGGGTCGCCGTCGAGTTGCAGCGTCTCCAACTCGGCCGCGCTCAGCTCGAATTCGCTGCCGGCCAGCGGGTCCCAGGTGACTTTGCCGAAGCCCAGGCCGCCGAACGCGATGAGCTGGCCCATGTCGTCCTTGAGCCGGCCGAGGTCCAGATAGTCCCGGTAGTAACGCAGCCAGGTGGTCTGCGCCCGGCAGGCGTCCAGGTCGGGCTCGCTGGTGCCGGTGGGTGTGGCTTCGGGCTCGACTGGGTCCAAGGTGGTCCGGGCCACGTACTGGTCGAGCAGCGGCGCGAAGTAGTTGACCATCATCCGCACGCGATCGTCGGGGTTGGGGATCGGCTCGATGCGAAAGCTGGTGGTTCCGCCGGTGCTGGCGTGCCACAGGTACTGGTCGCCGCGGTACCAGGCCTCGGTCAGCTCGGCCAGAAGCTCCATCTGCACCTGCTGGGCCGGGCGGGATTGCCAGACATCCTTGACGAAGGCGGCGATCTCATCGTCCTTCGTCCAGTCCACCGTGTGGAAGGGCACGCCGCCGGGCAAGGTGTGCGTCGCCAGGCTCACTTCGCCCCTCCCCGGCCCAGGAGCGACATCACGGCGCCCTGCGGCCCGTTGCGGGTCATGTTGGCGATTTTCTCTTCCTGCCGGTCGCGCAGGGCCTTGCGCTCCGCAAGCGCCGCGACCCGCCGCTCTTCGGCCGTTTCGAGCTTATCCAGCCGCAGGGCCAAGGCGGCTAGATCGGTCTCTAACTGCTTCAAGTCTTGAACCCACTTCTCCAGGCCGCTGTCGCGGCCAATGTTGTGGGCCAAGCCGAGGTGCAACTGGAGCTGGTCGCGCAGGTTCTGGAGTTGGTTGGCGTGTCCAGCGAGAAGGCCTTGCGGCCCGCGCAAGGCCATATCAGCCTGGGCCACGCGCGTTTCCAGGGTTACCACCCGACGCCAGAGCCTAACGCGCTTCAGGTTTTGGGCGGCGTCCAGTTCACGCAGGTCGCGCGTCACCCGACGCGATAAATGCCAGGCCTGCCCAATCAGCAGCAGCACGCTCACCCAGAGCAGAATCAGGCTGGCCGCGGTCATGCCCGCCCCTCCTGTTTCACTCTGAAACACCGCCGCGCCAGATTGCGGTCTCGCTGTTCGGCACTGCTCAATCTGCGTTTTCGTGGCCAGGGGGCCGCGGCAACCGCGACCAGCAAGCCGAGCACCTCTTGCATGGCTGACGGCTGACGGCTGAGAGCTGATCGCTCTTTTCTCACCATCGCCCACGCCCTCCGCCGCCCACGCTGGCCAGTTCGCGGTTGCGTTCCAGCGCCCGGCCGACCGCATCGACGCCGGCGTAGCCGATCTTCAGCCCGGTGCGCCGGGTGAATGCTTTATCCCGCTGGTCGCGCGTCAGCGGCGGGGCTGGGTAGCGCGCCGGGGCGCTGGCCACGATCAGGCGGTTCAGGAAATCGACCCCGTACTGCACCTCCTGGCCGCGGCTCTCGGCCGCCTCGCAGGTGTAGGGCTGCAGGCAAATGCCTGCCTTGCGGAAGCTGTTGATGCAGTCCGGTCGGCTGCGATCGCCCACGCCGCCGGTGAAGCTCCAGGCCTCGCACAGCCGGTGTACGTCGGCCGCGTTGTCGTCGATGCTGCGGCCCTGGGCCGCGAAGTCCGGGTCGTACCACTCGGCGAACACGTGCCCGTGGCCGGTGAAGTTCCAGAAGGTGGCGATGTAGCGGATCACGTCCACGCCGTGGTTGTTCTCGTCGCGCGGCCGCCCGCGCGGGCCGTAGGTCAGGTGCGTCAGCTCGTGCCAGAAGTGCGGGCAGGCGCCGATGTCCACCGTGAACTGCGTCGGGCGGTCGCGATGGTGGGCCACGCACAGGGTTACGAACGGGTCCACGCCGCCCCAGTCGAAGCCGCGGTAGAGCTGGTAGCCGTCGGCGAGCAATTCCCCGACCGGCCGGTGCAGGCCGTGCCGCTCTTTCCGCAACGCCGGGAACACGCGGCCCTCGGCCACGGAAAACGCTTCGTCGGGCGTGCTGGGAAAATCCTGCATGAACTTGATCAGGCTGCCGGAGTCGGCAATCTTCTGCCGCCGCCAACGCAATTGCGCGTTGCTCAGTTGTGGCACGCGCTCCAGCAACTCGGCTTCCGCCGCAATTTCCTTCGGCTCGGTCAGCGCCGGCAGGGGGGCCTCGTCGCCCAGCACGGCCCGCGGCTCGTCGTACCAGGGCGCGAACACGAACGCGAAACTGCCCTCCCCTTTCATCGCCAGCCGCGCCCGCCGCTCGAACTCGCCGGAGGTGTCGGCCCCGTTGGCGGTCGATTCGATCACGATCACCGTGAACGGCGAATCGGCCACCGAGTTACTGACCGAGAGCATCTGCTGCTGCACGCTCTCCTGGTCGCCGGCGACCTTGGCCAGCTCGGACAGGTGCAGGAACTGGATATTGGCCGACGAGCTGATGTACTGCCCGCCAAAGGTCCGCACCTGGAGCCACGAATCGTGCTGGTCCTGAAAGTCGAGCGTGCTCGCCGCCGGCCACTTGGGCTGGCTGGTATGCTCCGGGTCGTACACGAACATGCGGGCGGTGATCTCGAAGATGTCGCGCGTGCTGCTTTCGGTATGGGCCACCACCTGGGCATAGCGGTGCGGATAATGCTTGACCAGGTAGTAGCCCAGGGCCTCCACGATGGTCGAGCAGCCGGGCTTGCGGTACTTGAGGATCAGCACGCGGACCGGCAGCCCCAGCTTGGCCTGTTCCAGCATGGCCAGGTACACGTCGGTCTGCAGCGAGTTCGGCACCAGCGTAATCAAGTGCGCGTCTTTGTCCTTGATCACGCACGGCCCGGTGATCGGCCCGACGACGCCGGCCGCCCGCATGCGGGCCTGCGCCGCGGCGCCCGGCGGCGTGTGCAGCCACAACCAGAAGCCCCGCAGAATCGGGACCATGGGGGTCGCCGTTTCGCTTGGGGCGGCGGTCAGGATGGCGGGGGCAACGCTCACGCAGGACTCAGGGTTCAGGGTTCAGGGTTCAGTTCACAGTACCGCGTCGCAGCCGGCGAACAGGCCCGCCGCGCTCAACGCCAGGCTCAGCAGCTTGGCCCAGTGTTCGATCGT
This sequence comes from Phycisphaerae bacterium, assembly GCA_028706835.1. GTDB lineage: Bacteria > Planctomycetota > Phycisphaerae > JAJVII01 > JAJVII01 > STB-87. Next base: position 24,692 of record JAQTVL010000002.1, read on the forward strand.
CCAGTTCGACATGGTCATGCTCCTTCGGGTTCAGGGTTCAGGCTTCAGGGTTCAATTCAACAGCAACTGCCGGGCTTCCTCGGCGGCATGTTGCAACATCGTTTGCACTGGCGAGCAAGTCGTATACACGGAGGCAGCGACGCCGATGTGGGGTTGACCATTCACCTTGAAGATCCAACCCAGCAGGCTTTTCTCCGCGAGTGACGCTTCACGCCATATCGACGTCCAAGCCTTCATTTTCTGTGGGGGATTGCCGCAGACGAATGACATAGATGCAAAAAATGGAGTCTGGTCTCGGATCAGCATCAGTCGCCGTTCTCTTCCTCATTGGTACCCGGCCCATACAGCCGGTCCAGCCGCTTGTGGATGGCCTGAAAACCGGCCTTCGTGTCCGCCGCCAGCTCTTTGACGGCCTCCTGCACGTGCGGCATCTCGATGTCGCGTTGCGTTTCGAGCTTGGTCAGCCGCATGTCGAGCTGCGCGTGCGCCGGACAGATCACGTTGACCGGCAGCGGCGGCCCGGGCTGCGTCGCGGCGGCGGTCTGTGCCGCGACGCTCGCCGGACCGCGGAACAGGTTGAGCGCCACGGGAGCCAGCTTCGTCAGCACGCCGCCCAGGATCGCGGCGCCCGTCATGGCGCCGCCCCAGAGTTCCAGGTTCGCCGCTTCACCGAGCAGGGACAGCATCCGGGCATCCTTCCGTGGGGGCTGGGGCCGCGGCCCGCGCCCGTTTCTCGTCCAGTTTCGCCGACATGGCCTCGAACTGGGCCTGGGCGGCGCGAATCCGTTCCTGCGTCCCGGCGTCGATTTCCTCGGGTGCGGCGCCCAGCGCCGCCAGGCCCTTGAGCCCGGTCTCCATCGCCAGGACCACCAGCCCCGTCGCCGAAGCCGCGGCGCGCACGTTGGTGTCGGTGCTCCGCCCGCTGGTCGCCAGGGCCATCAGCTCGTCCGCGATCTGGCCCATCACGCCGCCGCCGAACACCCCGACGAACGCCAGCACGCAGCGGTACAGGTGCGCGAGCAGCGGCGCCGGTGCCCCGCGGTGGCGGGCCATCTCGGGCGCGAGCTGGAGCACGCGCAGCATCGGCTTGAGAATGCTCTCGACCGCCCGAATCCGCACCCGCGGGGCGGGGATGGCGTCCTCACGCGGCGGCACCTTGTTTTTCGCCCGCCAGTAGGCGTCGCCTTCGAGCACAATCGCCCTGAGGTGCTCGCCGAGCTGGCGGAAGCGTTCCGGCTCCAAGGCCCCGAAGAAATCGAGCAAGTGCGCCCCGGCGGCGGCGACGTTATGCGCCGACAGCTCGCCGGCCGTGAGCTTCGCGAGCACGCGCTCCAGGTCCTGGGCGGTCTCGACCCGCGGCCGGGGCGGCGGCGGCCAGACGCCGGCATAGCCGTTAGACCGGGCTTTCTGCTCGGCGAGGGCGGTCGGGTTGTCGTTCGCTGCGCTCATAGGGGCCTAGGATTCATTGACTCTCATCTTCGCCCTGGATACGCACTTCGGTTGCCACGTGTTCGGCCGTGGCATCGTGCGCAATCAGCAGGCCCAGACCACCGCACATCACGGTGTTGCCTTTCCAGCGCCGAATGTACCTGCTCTGATCGTCGGTCAAGGCCTGGTACGCCGAAAAGACCACGTGATCGAAGCGCGCAAACAGCGCCGCGATCAGTTCGTCGGTCGCAAGCAAGTCGACGTCGGGTTTTTGTGCTCCAGCGCTCATCTGGGCGTCCTCGGCGCTCTTGGCGTCTTGGCGGTGGACTTTCCTACGGCGACCCGCTCAAAACGCGTTCAGTCTTGTGCAGGTCGGTCTCGACTTCGTGCCAGGTGCCCGGCGTGCCGGTCTCGTCGAACGGGACGTTGCTGGTCGTCTCGCGCGTCAGCGTCCAGCCGCTGGAGTTGCCCGGCGGCAAGAGGTCGTGGACCGGGTCGTACTGCACGGCCAGGTTGACCGTCTGGCCGTCCACGGCGACCGACGTCACGAGCGCGGCGACGTGCGCCCCGGGGCTCGGGCTCGCGGCGGGTCGCACAAAATGGACCGGGCACCCGATGTACAGGTTGACCGGCGCCGCGTCGTCGCGTTCGCCGCCGCCCCCGAGCAAAAGCAGGCTGCCAGGAATCATGGTTCCATCCTCACAGGCTCGCGGGTCGCACGGTTAGCGCTTGGGCGTGACGACGCGCGCCCCGGTATAGGGCGTACCGTCGATCGTCGCCGCCCAGTCGATGAACAGCGTCACGCCGGCGGGGATCTGCTCGCCGCTGTCGGTGATCTCCAGCGCCCATAAGCCGCTGCCAGCGCCCGTCTCGGCCAGCGCTTCGGTCGTCAGCAGCGCGACGCCGGCGGAGGTGGTCACGGTGATCGTGGGTGCGACCACGCCGGTCTTTTTCCAGGCCGCCGTGAGCGCGTTGTGGAACACGACGGCGTAATGGTCGTACGCCGAGGTGTGCAAGGCGACCACGTCGATCAGGTAGTTCAGCATGTCGGCGTGGAACGACGCCGGGGCGATCCCGGCCGTAGCGGGGTTGGCGGCCAAGGTCGTGCCCAAGGCGGCCAGGGCGGAAGCGGCATCGGCGGCGGCGGCCGTGGCCTGGGTGGCGGCCGTACCGGCATCGGTAACGATCGTATCGACCTTGCCGTCTGTGACCGCGAGCGCGGCGGCCGTCGCCGCGAGGTCCACTTTGCCGTCGGTAACGGCGAGCGCCGCGGCCGTCGCCGCGAGGTCCACTTTGCCGTCGGTGACGGCGAGCGCGGCGGCCGTCGCCGCGAGGTCCACTTTGCCGTCGGTGACGGCGAGCGCCGCGGCCGTCGCGGCGAGGTCGACCTTGCCGTCCGTGACGGCGAGCGCCGCGGCGGTGGCCGCGAGGTCGACTTTCCCTTCGACAGTGGTCAGGGCCGCGGCGGTGGCGGCGGCAGCCAAGAGCGCAGCATCCGCCGTAGCCAACTGGGTGGCCGCCCCTTCCACGCTGAACGACGCCAGCGCCGCGCTGTGCGGATTGCCGCCGATGGTCAGGATCAGACCGATCAGGGCATACTGTCCGCCGGAGACATAGAAGGCGTCGCGGGGGGCGCCCTTGGGCGTGAGGTCGATGTAGCCTGCCGCGACTTCCGCATCCGGCATGCCGCTGGTGGCCTTGACGTTCGGATCGCACAACGCCACGGACCCGCCCGTCGTGTACGGGGTGAACCCGGACGAGTCGATGGCCACCGTGATCGTGTCGCCGGTCACGTTGGTGATTTCGCCCCACAGCCCGTTGATTTCGACCATGCCTTGGACGTTGGCGAAGAGGATGAAATCGCCGATGGCGAAAGCACTGGGCGCGCCGACCTGCACGACGGCGGCCCCCGCCTTGCTGATCGCCAGGATGCTCTCGGTGGCGGCGGGGTACAGGCGGACCACCGCCAGCTTGTCCTGCCAACTGGCCGGCAGATCCTCACTGCCGGCCGCCCCGCGCGCCGCCAGGCCAAACGGCAACCGCGTGCTGGGGGGAAAACTGCCTAAAAACGGTCCGGCGTACAGTGCGGTTTCGCCCATGGCTACGCTCCTTCTGAAAGCTCAAAGCTCGAATTTTGGATCGTGCGATTAGCCGGGGCGGGACTCGAACCCGCAACCTCGTGGTTATGAGCCACGCGAGCTGCCAATTGCTCTACCCAGCATCCGTTCATCGTTCGTCCAAACTGGGTCCCGGCGGGGCTGGCTCTCCAGGGCCGGGACCACGCACACGGCAAAGTTCACCGCCATTTGCTTTTTTTCGCGCCGCCGCGCGCGGCCTCTTTGGGGGTCGCGCCTTCGGCCGGGGCGGCGGTCCGTGCCGCCCCGGCGTCCGGCGCCGTCGTCACTGGGAGCTCGACGGCGACATCCGGGGCGGCCGGAGCCGCCCCGGCGTCGCACTCTTTTGGCGCATCGCCAAGTGAATTTTGAACCGGGACCGCATCCGGCGCGACAGTCAGCGCCGGCGCGGCCCCGGGGGCGGTCAGTTCTTCGGGTTTCTTATCCAGGGGACAGATGATTTCATTCAGGAATAGCAGGCCATGCGTCAACCCGTACCGGAAGCTGGCCGCCGTCGCATGGCCCCCGCCACCGTGCCGCTTCGCGAGCGCCCCCACGTCGAATTCGTTGCGCCGGCTGCGTAGCTCAAAGGTCACTTCGTCCGCGTGAATCACCGCGACCACGGCGAATTCCGCCCCCGGATTCTGGTCGAGCATCCGGTGCGCCAGATCGGAGGCCTGAAAATGGCTCGCGCAGGCCACGATCACGTCATACGCCTCGGGGTCGGCGTCCGGCGTTCCGCACAGGCCATCCGACGCCGGTGTTTCAGTCTGAAACACGCCGGCCCAGGCCTGGAGCGCCAGGAGTCCGATCTGCCGCTGGTACGCCCGCCAGATCGCCCGGCCTTCGCTGCGCAGGCTCTCCAGGCTGCCCAGCAGGTGCTCGGCGGTGTCGAGCGCGAAGTCGTAGCTGGCCAGGGCCGCGTTGATCTCATGGCTGTCGGGCAGCTCGAATTTCCACAGGTCGCGGTCCTCGACGTAGGCCAGCAGCTCGGGCAGCGGCTCGGCCGGCCGCAGAAAAGACCACGCCAGCACGCAGGCCGCGTGCGTGGGGTCGTAGACCACCTGCACGTTCTCCGGCCGCGGCCCGGCGTAGTCGAGCGCGCAGCTCGCGTGGTGGTCGATGACCAGCACGGCCGCGGCCTCGGCGCCGAGCCGGGTCACTTCGGCGAACGACTGCCCCAGGTCGAGCACCACAACGGCCTGCCCTTTGGAAATCGGCGGCAAGGGCACGCCGGCCCGCCAGGGGGTGTAGTCGGCGTCCCGGCGATAGCCGCGGTAGGCCGCGTACGCGGCCCACTGCCCGTCGGGGTCGTCGTGATAAAACACCTGCGTGACTTTGGCGTCGGCGACGTTCATGGTTCCCTCGCGGTCGTTGGGTTCAGGGTGCGGGGTTCCGGGTTCAGGTTTTCGTCATCGCCCGGGTCCTCTGCGCCGCCCCAGCGCTGGCGGTAGCGTTCGGCGTGTTCGCAGGTGCCTAAAATTCCTTCCCGCCGCAGTTCGTCGTCGCGCTCCTGCTCGATGTCCCGCGGGTCGTAGGCCCCTGCGTCCTCCGCGGCCTCGGTGGTTTGCCTTTTTCGTTCGGGCGGCGACTTCGCCCGCAGGCCCAACGGACGCCAGACCAGGGCGTACGTCAGTCCGCCGCCGAACATGAGCACCAGCGCCGCGAGCACGCCGATGGTCACGAGCGTGGTGAGGCTGTCCGAGTCGCCGAAAATCTGTCCCAGCCCCTGGGCCTTGGCCGTGCTGTGGTCGCGGGCCGTGGGCTCCTGCGCCGCGCTCAGGGCCAGGTGGAATTCGGCGGCATAGCGGCTGGCGATGTTGACCAGCCCCGCCTGAAAGTCCGGGTCGGCGAGCAACGTCTGCAGGGTCGCCGCGATGTTGCCCTGCCCCGACTGCGCCGTGTTCGTTTCCTGGGGCTGTGGCACCGCCGCCCCGGCGGTGTTTTCCGGCCGCGGGGTAATGGCGGCCGTGCCGGACCGGAGCCCGGCACAGCCCACCAACGCGGAACCCAACGTCACCAGGAAGCAGAATAGGGCCACAGATCGCACGGATTTACACCGATCGGAGTTCGTTCTTTCGGTTCTGATCCGTGTCATCCGTGTCATCCGTGGCTAGTCGTCTTAATTTTCACCCGGGGCGCCGTTCGCGGTCTGGGGTTTCTGGTCATGGGGTGCAAGCGGGGGCGGCGCTCCGGGTGTCGGAGGGGAGGAAGAAGCGTCGTGGGCCGCCAGGGCCTTCTCGACCGCGGCGGCGATTAGCTCTTCGAGTCCGGCGGGCGGCAGATTGTCCGCCGGGTCGATCGTCAGGTCGGCGTCCCAGTTCACCCCCAGCGACAGCACGAACGGCCCGAAGATCATCGGCCCACCGTGCAGGTGTAGCCGGCCCTTGAGGCCCAGGGCCTCGGCCCGCTTGGCGAACAGGAGCTGGTCGGCGTAGGGCACCTGCACGCTGTTCGGGTCGTCGGGATGGGCCGAGACCGTCGTGACCTCCCCCCAGCTTTTGCAACCGGGTAGAAACCCCAGGAGCAACGCACAAAGCAAGCCACAAGTCCCGATCGCGCGCCACAGGTGGGGTCGCATGGGTCGTACCTCCGCAAGCCGTTGGGTTTCTGGTCTCACGGGGGCGACGGTATGCCGTCACGGGCGGGGCGTGTCTAGCCCAAAAATGGGCGTCCAGCTCAAAACCCCCCTAATTCGTCCCTACCGACGTATCCTAAGTGCAGCGGGACAGGCGGTTTAGAAAATATCGCGCCCCAATGCAAAGAATTTGCGAATCTGGCCCGCCAGGTGCTTGCACCGCCCCCAAACGCTCCCGGGCAGCGGGTGCCAGGCCGACGGCTGTTCGCGTCGGCATGTGGGGGGTGCCAGGCCGACGGCCGTTCGCGTCGGCATGCCTTCCACGACCCCCCAAGTCCCGAACGTTTTGGCAAACTGGGCCACGCGCGGCCCGTGGTACACGAGCATGGACCCCGACGGCGCCCCCTCGGTATAGCCCGCGAAGGCGATGCGTCCGCGAATATACACCCGCGGCCAGCCGGCCAGGGCGGCGAACCATGCGGTATCGGTCCGCGCCGCGAGCAACGCCAGGGCTTCCCGGGGACTGGCTCCGGCGTACTCGGCGGTGCCTGTTCCCGTCTTGACCCACGCCACCAGCGCCGCGACCCCCGGGCCGGTCTGGCCCTTGTCCGGCACGAACAGTTGCCGCGCGGGCCCGGCGGCGAGGGCGGCACTCGACCCCGTAGTCCCCCAGAGACCGGGAGCGGAGTCGAAGAACGCGGACAGCGCGGCGGCGAGCGATCGCGGTAAGCGCGCCACCCCGTCCCCCAACGGAGCCGCACACGGTCGCATATCCAGGGGCAGCAGTGGGTCGGGATCGGGCATCGGGGACCGCTTTCAGGGTTCAGGGTTCAGTTTTCAGTCGATTCTAGGCGTACCACTTCTCGATCAGCTCGAACGCCGCACTGATCTCCGCATCGTTCACGTATTCAAGGAGGGCGTCATCCGCTTCTTTGTGGGCGCGCTCGCAATCGACGGCGGCAACTTCCTGCAGGTCCTGGAGTTTCTTCAGCAGTTCGTCTCGGCTCATGGGGTAGCTCCTGACAACTGACACCTCTTTACTCGGCAACGGGGCCGAAGGCAAGGGGGGCGGGGCGGTAGCCCGGTCTGCCTATGACGCGACGGCCGACCGGGCTCCCGGGACGTGTCCCCCCCGGGGTCGGGGCGCGCCCGGCGGCGGGGCCGGCGGGCGGGTGCCACTGGCAGCGCGCTGCCAGTGCGCCGCGCTTGCGGTGCGGTTTGGGCGCGGCTCAGGCACAGTTCAGACGCAGTTCGGGTGTGCCACGGCTCTTGCGCAGTGGACGCGCAGCGCGCGGAAGCGGGCTGTTTCATTCCGAAACACGCGCGGGGCGGGCGGAAAGCCGCAAACTACCGATACAGTCGCAAAATCATTATTTTGCGACCGATTTCGCTTGCCTTTTGGGCGAAGCGCGTCCATAATAGACGTATGCAACCGCATCTGCACACTTTCGGCCGCTCGGGTGAAGCTCGGCAAGTGCCGAGCGCGGCCGCGTTTTCCGCCGCGCGTTCCGGACAGGAAGCGCGGCTAGAGCGGAGATAATCCCATGTTCAAGGTAACGCTTCGGAAAGAGTACAGCACCTGGTACTGGTACACGCAAAATCCCAGCGGCGGGGGCTTCGGCAGTAACTTGCGCGGTTCACAAAAAAGCGCGCTCTACCAAGCGCTCCGCGGATTGCCGCCAGGAACACAGTACCACCTGTGGATTAACGACCGGGATCACGGCACGTTCACGATTTAGACAGGAGCCCATCATGCAATCCTTCGCGGAGCAATATCGACCGGCGACGCTGGCCGACTACCTGGGGAATCCGAAGGCCGTCGCCGCGGCGCGGTTCTGGTTAGAACGCGGTTTGGGCGGGCTCGCGTTCTGGATTTCGGGCGCTTCGGGCGTGGGCAAAACCACGCTGGCAAAGATTCTCGCCGCGCAGGTCGCGGCGCCGCTGGCCATTGAAGAATACGACAGCGCGGACCAGCTCGACGCCGGCGAGCTGCGACGCATCGGCCGCGACATGTACTTTTACGGCCCGCACCCGGGCGGGCGGGTCTACATCGTCAACGAGGCGCACGGCCTGTCCAAGGCCAGCGTGCGCGGCCTGCTCGGCTTGCTCGAGCGTTTGCCCGCGCACGTCACGTTCATCTTTACGACGACCCGCCAGGGCGAAGCGCAGCTCTTCGACGGCATCGACGGCCGCCCGCTGGTCGATCGCTGCAAGCAAATCCCGCTCAGTAGCCAGGGGCTGGCCCCGATCTTCGCGGCCCGGCTGGTCGACGTCGGGCAGCGCGAAGGCTTTACGGTCCCGCTGGCGAAAGCCCGGGAAGTGATTTCCGACGGCAACAACAGCCTGCGCGCGGGCCTGGACTGGCTGGGCACGCCGCAGAGCATGGCCTACCTAACCGCCGCGACCGAAGCCGCGGCCTAACCAGAAAGGGACAGCCCGATGTTCGCCTTGCAAGTTTCACGACAGCCGGTCGGCAGTGCCGCCGTGTTCTACGAATTCGTGCGCCGCGGCGACGGGACACTGGAGACTTTTCAGACGCATCACGAGGCCATCATGCACCGCCTGATTCTGCCCCGGCCGGACAGCGACCTGATTCCCGATGTCCGGGCGGTGGATCTCCGCGACCCCGACTACGCGGCGTTGCGGATCGGCTGACCCGACCCGCGCCCGACCGCCGGCGAGCTGCCCGGCGGGAGGGCCTGGGCCGTGCCCGTAGCACGCCCAAACCAGAGCAGAATCGCCCCGCGGACGGAACAGGGAGCGCAGATCGTTCCCCACCCGGCCGCATTGGAGGTCGCGCCATGGACTTTCACCTCGACGTGAGCAAGTTCCTGACCGAGCAGGAGGTCGCCGCTGTGCTGCGCGACGGCGACCGGCGGGCCAAACGCTCGCCGCTCACCGCCCAGCAGCTCATCATCTTTCGCCTGGCCACGGGCGCCGGCCTGCGTGCCAGCACGATCGCCGGCCTGCGCCTGATCGACCTGCACCTGGACAGCGACCCACCGCTGATCCGCATCCCCAACGGCATCGCCAAACGCCGCCGCAATGGCCCCGGCAAACGCCGCAAGCCCACGCTGGTGCCGCTGGCCTGGTCGGAGTCCACCCTGCTGGCTCTGCGGGCCTGGAAGGCCCAGCGGCTCGCCGGCGGGGCCACGCCGGCCGACCTGGTGGTCTGCTCCAGCTCCGGCCGCCCGCTCGACCGCCGCCACGTCCGCGACAAGTTCCGCGCCCTGCTGCGCGGAACACGAGACGCGGACGGCGCGCCGGTCTTTCCCGCGGAGCGCCTCCAGGGGCTGACGACGCACACCGGCCGCCACACGTTCGCTTCGCTCGCGCTGAAGGCCGGACACACACTAGCGGAAGTCAGTCAGGCCCTCGGTCACAGCTCGACGGCGGTGACGGCGGTGTATCTCCACGCGGACCCCGAAGGCTTCGCGCGCCGCGGCGAGCTGCTCGGCGCCGCGCTCCAAACCGAACCAAAACCGACCCCGAGCGGAGCCTGAACCGCCCCGCCAACGACCGCGCCCCTAACCCGCCCCCAAAACTCGCGCCTCACCCTCCCCCGCGTGCGTTGAGGCGCTTCCGTTCCATCGTGTTCCGAGCCCCGGCAGAACTGTGAACACCGTAATATACGTCCAACACTGCACTTACGCACCGTGTTCCACTTGTTCACTCTGTTCCGACCAAACAGCCTACGTATAGAGAGCGCTGGGGGACCGTTCATCGTGAATAGGCACCTAGAGAAAACCCTACAGGCGCGCGAGATTTGACTGAACACAGGAACACAGTCTGATAATCATACACAAGTCCTTATCACTGGGTATGTTAGAGTGTTCCAAACCTGTTCCACTTTCAATTTATGTTCCAAGTTGAGGATGGAACAGCCTACAAATATTAAATGTAGGTTTACGGGAGCGGGGGTTTTTAACCGCTTGAAGTATGTGATTGTGCTAATCCGTAATCGCGCACGGGTTTTGCGACTCGCGCCGTACGGTAACGCCTCCACCAGTAGTAGAACGCAGCATGAGGCCCACAAATAGTGGTATGTTAGGTGTGGGCCGCACTTCCCATTGTGAGGTTTCAGGAGCCTCGCACTCACTTCCTATATAGAGCGCGGGCCGGCGCCCAGAACGCTCTTGGCAACCGGCCCGCGGCCCTTTCAGCAGGTGGGATTATCTCCCTATGTGCGCATGCCTTCCTTTCTGCCCTGACGGGCGTTGGTGTGAGCTGGACCGCTCCCAGCGAGCAGGTCCACGTGCGGCTTGAAACCGCATTCTGGATGCCAGGAACGCTCCCCCGCCGCCATGTCGATAGCGTACCACACGCCGTTTTGTCCCAGCGCAAAGTCGATCGACCAATATCCCCGGCGAAACTCAGGCAAGGAGGCCACCGCCTGGGCGTGCGCCGTCAACGTCACTAGCTCATCGGCCGGCTCTTGGTTTAAGAACGCCAGCGCCTGAATCCAATCGGGCGGCAGTTCGCCCCGCTCGGCCAGGGGCAACAATGCTCCTGCGGGCCAATACGGATGATGGCACACCACTTGACCGTCGCGGATGAAATAACGCCGTTCACGTGCGATCGGCAATCCTCGCCAGGCCGAAAAGCCGCTTACCAGCGGCACAAACTGACGTACCGCAAAGACCTCACCAGGACGCGGGCCCAGTCCGTTGCAGGCGAGCCAATCTACGATCGCTACCACGTGCGCCGACATCTCCGGCCGGTTCAACTTCGCCAAATAGCACGTACGCGACCAGTCATGCTTTGCACTGCCGAGCCCCGCCCTCACAAACACTGGTGCCCCGAAGCTCTCAGCGATCGCAAGCAACTCTGTTATGAAATCATCCCAGCCAGCGGGGCGTTTTCCGTTCAGCAAGGCCCACAAATCCCCCTGCGCGCGCAAGGTGCGAGTCCGGGGAGTCGGGACCACGGGCAGAATGGCCGGATACCAGTAGCTGATGCAACTGGGCTCCACGAGCTGCGTCATGGCTCCACCGAGGCCGGACCGACGTACACCGGCGTCGCGGTCCCGCTCCAGCCGTACGGCACGCTCGCCTCGTAGTACCCATTTGCATCCGTGATCGGATCACCAGGCAGCCCGCTCAACCACACGCCCGCCAGCGGCAGTCCCTCCGCAGTCCGCACGGTCCCGCTGATCTTCCGCGGCGGCTGCACGATCGTGATGAAGGCATTGATATCCCGCAACGCCGGATAAGTCCCGTCGCCGTCTGCGTCGCCGTTGGCGGCCGGACAGCCCGGATATTTTCGCTGCCAGCCGGGCAGGTCGGACAGATACTGCACAAATGGGTTGAGATCCCCAAAGTCCGCGACGCCGTCGCAGTTGCAGTCCCCCGTCACATACGGACGCAGCGGCCCGGGTCTCCAGTTCGGGCCGCCAAAGTTCGCGAGGTCGTCGACGTCCGCCCGCGGATAAAACCAGCAATCCCCCGCGGCGATCCGCGTCATGTACCGCCGATCCCGGAGCGCTCCGAGCACGTAGCCCGGCAGGTAGCCATAGCCCTGGGCCGTCGCCCAGACCCGCCGCTGGGCTTCCACGCCGGCGTTGCACCAGTAGGGCCACTCGTCGCACAGGATCACCGTGGCGCCGCCCAGCCGGGCGTTGTACGCGATCGCCAGGCTCAGCAGATACTCCGGCCCGCCCGGCAAAATGTACAGCGTGCGGGCGCCCACGCTCTGCCACGGGGCCGTGGCGGCGCAGAGAATTTCCCAGTCCGCATCCGGGTACCAGTGTTCGGGATCGCGATAGGGCTCCGTGTCGATGACCAGCGCATCGGCGCTGCCTGCACCGCTCAGCGTCGCGGCGACCTCGCTTGCGTGCCAGGCCTCCAAGTACAGCAGTGCTCGCCCCGCCGGCGTACCGTTCGGCTGCGATACCCAGCGGCCCGCGGCGACCTGCCAGCCATAGCCGTGCAGCGGGGCGATCGCAGCCGGCAGGCTCGGCTCCCCGCCGGGTCCCGCAATCACCAAGGCCCCGGTGACGACACTGGCCGGCCCGGTGTGGGGATACTGGCCGCTGGCGGAGGGGTGTACAAACAGCCAGCGTTGTGGCGTGGGCCTCGCCGGCCGGGCTTCGGCCCGTTCCGTGGGGGGCGACACCGGCTGCGGATAGCGGCTGGCCGGCGTCGCGCACCCGGCCAGGAGCAGGGCTACAAGGTACGGTCTGGATCGCATGGCATCGTCTCCACAAACCCCGCCGCATACTCACTGGCCCGCCGAACGTGCCCGGCGGGGTCGAGGCAGGTCGCCTCGGCGAAAACGTCGTTGGGCACGTCGAAAAAGCGTTGCGCGCCCGGCCAACGCAGCGGCTGCACGAAATGCCACGGCCGCTGGACCACGTAGCAGATTGGCCCCCGCAGGTTCAAGCGCAGCAGCCAGTTGAATTCGGGCTGCCGATCGAGCACGTGGCCCAGCCCGTGCAGGTGGAACGCAAGCACGATGTCCACCAGCCCGAGCAAGCAGCCCCACGCCTGGTCGTCCGGGAGCGGCTGGTGAAACCAGGCGAAGCGGTGGTCCCACTCCCGGGACCGGCCGGCGTGAATCAGGCACGGTCCGGTCCGCCGCGCAAACCAGCTCCGCTGCTCGACCGGATACCAGCCCCGCACCAGCCCGTCCGCATAGGGGCGCCGGACCGTCAGGGCTTGCACGGCGCACCTGCCATTTCATTTTGAAACGCCGGCCGCACACGGGCCAGCTTGCAGCGCAGCTCCCACGCTGTGATGCGCGCCCCCAGGGCCTTGCGCCGCCGGCCGTAGGCTTCCGCTTTCTCCAAATCCAGGCGCGAGGCCGCCACGGCCGCACACACCGGGAACAGTTCTTCCTGCTGCGCGAGCAGCGCCCGCGCCTCGGTGAGCAGCTCTTCGCATTCAGCGTCCATCGGGGGGTTCCTCCGGCGCGAGATACGGCAGCACGCCGCCGCCGCCATGCGTCTGCTCGTCATCCTGCACCTGCCGTTCGGTGCCGATCAGTTCGTGCACCACGGCCCGCGGCACGCCCAGCATCGAAGCCGGAATACTGTCCACGTTAAAGCTCATGCGCACGCGCGTCCGCAGGCCTTTCTGACTGGGCGTGTGATACAGCCAGCCGTTGTCGTTCCAGATGCGGATGACGCGCTTGGGGTCGATATGCGCCCGGCCCAGTACCTCGTTGATCGTCGCGTCCGCGAAAAAGATGGGCGTTTTCTGGCCCACGTCGTAGCGCCCCCGCCAGCCTTGACCGGGCGGTTTGTCATTTTTGGCCCCCACCGTCAGGTCGAAATAGGCGTCCCGGTGCGTGGCCGCGTCCTGCAGCAGGAGCTGCATCGCGATGCGGGCCGTGTCGCTGGCGGTAATCCCCTGCTGCACCGCCGGGCCGAGCACCTCCCACAAGTCGAGCACGTCCCACGGCAAACCCAGCGCCGGGTGGGCGAGGTCCGCCGTGATCTGCAGGATGGCCAGGTTACGGGCCATGCGCCCCGCCAGGTGCTCGCCGGCCCCGCCGGCCTGCCGAAACGCCTCGGCAAACCCGGCCTGCGACGCTACGAGGGCGGCCTGCCACTGCGGCAATTGCTCCCAGTGCGCCAGGAGCCAGGCCACGAACCGCGGCACCGCGTGCCCGTAGTTTTGCTCGACGGCCGCGGCCACGTGCTGCACGAGTTGCCCGGTCGCGGCGCTGGTCTCGCCCCAGGGCTTGCCCCACATATTGATCACGCGCAGCTTGGACCCCTCGGCGTCGTCGGCGAACTCGGTCATCGGCTGCTCGCCGGTGGACAGCAGCGTCGAGTCCCAGTAGCCCGGACGCTCCATCCCGGGCGACCCGTCGGCTTTCTTGCGGGCCCGCTCTTTGCCCTTGGTGTACTCGTAAATCACGTTCTGCAGCATGGCCTGGTCGCGGACTTCCTTGGTGTCGTCCACGAACAGCGGCACGTTCCGCAGGGTGGCCGCGCGGGCAATGAGCGCATTGATCGTCGCCGACCAGCTCTCCAGGGCCTTGTCCCGGGCCGTGTCGTCGGGGTTCCCGGCCGTCGAGGCCGCGACCTTGAGCGCGATCGTCTTGCCGGTCGACGTCCGCGCCGCCCACTCGATGATCAGCGACGGCACGTGCAACGGCTGCATCAGGACCGCGGCCAAAGCGGCATAGATCCCGACGCACACCAGCGGGAACCGTTCCAGCCCCGCCAGCGCCGCCAGCCAGCCCTCGTACGTCCCGCCCACGCCATACGCCGCCGCCAGGCTCTCATCCCCGGGCGACGCCGGGCGAAAGAGCAATTCGTCCGCCCGCCAGCTCTGCGGGTCGCTGCCGCCGGCCTCACGCAGGCCCTGCCGGTCGATCACCTGTTTGCCGATCAGAAATCGCGGCCCGGGCTGCCAGCCCATCGCGCGGGTGAATTCCGCCCGCGGCAGGACGCCCGCATT
>JAQTVL010000154.1 GCA_028706835.1 Phycisphaerae bacterium
AGATCGGGTGGCGTGCGAGGCTTGAAATCTTCTCGCGGATTCCCAAGTGATGTATTTTCAGGTACTTCCAGAAGATTTCATGAGGGGGGTGTGGGATGAAATCTTCTGGATGAAATCTTCTGGTTCAAGTCAGATTTCAGACGCGGGGCGGGGTTGAAATGTGACTCGTGCAACCTGACTACACACAAAGGCCAATGCCCGGCAGGAAATCTGTTGCCCGCGATGCGCAGGCTGGTATCATTGCAGCGTTTACGGAGTTTCTAAAACCCGCTTACTAAGCCGACCTTCCTATGGTTAACCGGTTGTCCAACCGACAAATCGTACTCAATCTCCTGCGGCTCGGCCAGCCGATCTCCAGGCCGCAGGTGGCGGCGGCACTGTCGATTTCGCTGCCTACCGCCGGCGGGATGGTCAAGCAACTGCTCAATAGCAGGCTGCTCATTGAAACCGGGCGGTCCAAGTCGTCCGGCGGCCGGCCGGCACAGCTCGTGCAGATGAACCCGGATTATGCGCATGCGATCGGACTGACAATCTCCTCCCGGCTGATCCAGGCGCTGCTGGTGAACATGGCTGGGCAGGTGATCTGGGAGGGCGAAACGGTCGCGTCGGCGGACAGCGTGGACGAGGTGACCAGCCAGGCGGCCAGCCAGGTGTCGGCGGCGCTGGCGCGATCGGGGGACATGCCAGTCTCCGGGATCGGGGTGGGCATCAGCGGGGTGGTGGACATAGACAGCGGCCTGTCGCGGTCGTTCCCGCAGTTGCGGGACTGGAAGGACGTGCCGATCGGCGAGATGCTCAGCGAGCAGTTCAGGCTGCCGATCGTGGTACACAACGAGGTCCAGGCGGCGACGCTGGCGGAATTGCACTACGGCTGCGGACGGCAGACCAACAACCTGCTCTACCTGCACCTCGGCAAGGGCATCGGGCTGGGCCTGGTCAGCGACGGCCGCCTGCTCCGCGGCAGCCATGGGCATGCCGGCGAGATCGGGCACACCGTGGTCGACCCGCGCGGGCCGGTCTGCTACTGCGGAAACTACGGCTGCCTGGAGAGCCTGGCCAGCCCGCCGGCGGTGGTTCGCGACGCGATCGCAGCCATCCGCCAGGGCGTCGCCAGCAGCATCGCGACCGGCCGGCTGGACAAGCTCGACGAGGTGACCATCCAGGACGTGTTCACGGCGGCGGCCAAGGGCGATCGCCTGGCGACGAACCTGCTGACGGCGGCGGGCGAGCACATCGGCGGGGCGGTGGCCAACGTGGCGAATATCTTCAATCCCGAAATGCTGGTGCTCGGGGGCGTGCTGGCGGGCGGCCCGCCGATCCTTGTCGACGCGATTACCCGGGTGTTCTCCGCCCGCCTGCTCCCGGTGCTGGTGGAAAAGACGGCCATCTGCGTCAGCCAGATCCGTCAGCAGGCCTGTGGCCTGGGGGCTGCGACGGCGATCTTCGACCGGTTGCTGGAAGAGGCGGATTTGTTCGATCGGGCGTTAACGTAAGAAGCGATCAGCTCTCAGCTCTCAGCGGAAGACAAGCCGGGGCTGAGTGTTGAGGGCTGACCGCTGAAAGCTGAAAGCTTTTTTTTCGAGGTCCCCATGAAGGTTCTTGTCATCAACTGTGGCAGCAGTTCGCTCAAGTACGATGTCTTCGAAATGGAGACGGAGAAATCTCTGGCTCGCGGGCTGATCGACGCTATCGGCTCGTCGCACGCGAACCTGACGCACCGGATCGCCAGCGGCACCGAGGCGAAGATTGCCCTGCCCGCGGACACGGATCACGAGGGCGGTGTCAAGAGGCTGGTCGAGGCTCTCTGCGGCCGCGGCGAGGCGGGCGCCAAGACCGGGCCGGTCATCTCCTCGCCCGATGAGATCGACGCCGTCGGCCATCGCGTGGTCCACGGCGGCGAGCGGCTGACCGAGCCGGCCGTCATCGACAAGGAAGTGCTCCAGATCGTGACCGACAACAACGAACTGGCCCCGCTGCACAACCCGGTGAACCTGATGGGCATCTACGCGGCCCAGCACGTGCTGCCCAAGGCGATGCACGTCGCCGTTCTGGACACCGCGTTCCACAGTTCCATGGGTCCGGCCATGAAGCACTACCCGATCCCCTACGACTGGCACGCGAAGTATCGCATCTACCGCTACGGCTTCCACGGCAACAGCCATCAGTACGTCAGCGAAGAGGGCGCCCGGTTCCTGGCCAAGCCGCCGGAGCAGACCGCGTTTGTCACCTGCCACCTGGGCAACGGCTGCACAATCGCCGCGGTGAAGGCCGGGCGGACGTACGACATCTCCATGGGCTTCACGCCGCTGGAAGGGCTGATGATGGGCACGCGGTCGGGCTCCATCGACGCCGCCATTGTCCCGTTCCTCGTCCAGAACAAAGGCCTGAGCATGGAGGAGGTGTTCACGTCGCTCCAGAAGAAGAGCGGCCTGCTGGGCGTCTCCGGCAAGAGCAACGACATGCGTCGCGTGCAGGAGGCGGCTGACGCCGGCGACACCCGCTGCCAGCTTGCGATTGAGATGTTCGTCAACCGCTGCAAAATGTGGATCGGCGGGCTGCTGGCGGAGATGGGCCGGGCCGACGCGGTGATCTTCACCGGTGGCATAGGCCAGTTCGCCAAGGCGATCCGCCAGCGTGTGTGCAAGAATCTGGATCACATGGGCATCGTGCTCGATGAGCAGGCCAACCAGGCGGCGACGGGCAAGTCGATCGAGTGCATCTCGGCCAGCAGCTCGCCGGTGAAGATACTGGTGATCTCGACGAACGAGGAACTGGTGATCGCCCGCGGCGCGGCGAAACTGGCGGGCAAGGCGGACTGACTGGGCTCCCTGGATGACCACTGTCCGACTCATGCTAAAATACCGGCTAGAGGTGCCATGATGAGATACGAGGTGATCATTTACTGGAGCGACGAAGACCGCGCCTTTGTCGCCGAAGTCCCCGAGCTTCCGGGATGCACGGCTGATGGGCCGACGAAGGCGAAGGCCCTGGTCAACGTCGAGAAAGTCGCCGCGGAGTGGATGGATACTGCTCGCAAGATCGGGCGAGACATCCCCACTCCGCGAGGGCGCCTGTTGTACGCCTGATGAATCCCCGCGCGTAATCAGCCGCCTGGCCCTTTGAGATATTCGCCCGTGCCTTCACAACTGACCGCATTCATCGACGCCGTCATCACCATCTTCGCGATCGTTAACCCGATCGGAAGCCTGCCTGTCTTCGCCAGCCTCACCGAAGGCCTTACGTTGGCGCAGCGGCGGCGGGTGCTTCGGCTGGCGGGCGTGGTCGCGTTCTGCATCGTCGCGGTGATGGCTGTCTTCGGGCAGTTCATTATCGATCGCGTGTTCCACATCGACATCCAGGAATTCGCGTTCGGCGGCGGGTTGCTGCTGGTGGTCATCGGCATTCGCACCATGGTCGCCGGCGTGCGCGGCGGCGGCCCGCGCGACAGGCCCGCGCCGCCGCAACATCTGGAAACCGTCAGCCTGGCTGTCACCCCGATCGCCAGCCCGCTGTTGGTCGGCCCGGGGGCCATTGTCACCGTCATGCTGATGGTGACCCGTTCGACCGCGGACGGCGGGTTCTGGTACGGCATCTTCTTTGCCCTGGCCGCCAGCCTCGTCGCCTTCATCTTCGTGATGCTCGTGCTGAACTGGTCGCACCAGGTGTTCCGACTGATGGGCCGAATCGGTTCGCTGGCCTTCGGCCGGGTGATGCAGATATTCATCATCTCGATCGGCATTCACTTCATGCACACCTCGCTGGTGAAGATGTTCCCGGCCCTGCTGCGGTGAAATCCGCGCGCCCGTCCATCCGGCCGATGCGGTATAATCATTTCGTCGCGTGCCGGGCGACCGCTCTCCGCTTCATGCGGAGGGAGGAAAGTCCGAGCACCACAGGGCGCGGTGGTGGGTAACGCCCACCCTCGTCTGCCTCAGGCAGGCGAGCGGGACAGTGCCACAGAAAATACACCGCCTATGTTCCTTCGGGAGCAGGCAAGGGTGAAATGGTGCGGTAAGAGCGCACCGGGCCGGCTGTGAGGCCGGTCGCATGGCAAACCCCACCGGGTGCAAGGCCAAATAGGAGGCCAGGGACTGCCCGTCCCGTATCCGTGCAGGAGCCTCGGGTAGGCCGCTCGAGCCGGCTGGCAACCGCCGGCCAAGATAAATGGTCGCCGCCCCGGTTCGCCGGGGACACAGAACTCGGCTTACAGGCACGCGACGTTGAACACGATACCGCCCCGCCGGACCACTGGTCCCGGCGGGGCGGTTGTGTTATCGGTGATCATCTGCCCGTCGGGTGGTCCCCAAGATTGATTGGGACTGCCTTGTGGTTCGGTATGAAACTGGTTGTCGTGTCAAAGATGAGCCATAGTACGAACAGAACGAACGCGACCATCAGCAAATCGAACCCCCAAGCGACCACCAAACGCCTGCGGTTAAGTCGCCTGCTGGCCGGGTCGGGCGAGTTCCACCCGGATCGGCCGCGCCACAGGAGCCAGATGGAGTAGGGGGTCAGGATCATTCCAGCCAGCGACAGGAAGAAGATTACGCTCGCCCGAAACCCGCGCCGAATATCGGCGTCGGCCGGCGGTTCCGCATCGGTCGGTTCCTCGTCACCCGTGTCGTTGACCCCAGATGACGCCAGTTTCGCTTGGGTCTGCTTCACCTCCGCGAGTACTTGCCTCGCCTCCGCAAGGTCGCGCTTTCGGACCAGAACGGGCAGCCCTCGCGCATGTATTGCCACCTGCATGTGCCAGAGCATCTGCCAACCGGCGGCGCCTTCAACCGTTGCCTCGACGCCCGCGTCGTTCAGCGTGGCGACGATCAGTCCGGCCTCCACTGGGTCGGCGGCGAAGCATAGGGGTGTTGGAGTGGCCTCATCGGACGTGTCGAGCGTTTCAGCCGGCTGGTCGTCGGGTTCCCCAATCATGCAGACATTCTGTCGACCGCCCATGCACGGAACAAGAAAAAAACTAAAGATTTCATTTGCAGTTCGCCGATTGTTAGGCCATATTGTTAGGTGAATGATCGCTCGCTTGCGGCGACCGGGTGGGCAAGGGCTTTGGCGGGGGGTGTTAGGGTGGTCGTCTGGCTGAGGGGGCCATGGGCCAGGCCGGGCTTGGGCACGACAGGTAGGGCCTGCGGATTTGCTCAAGCCAATTTGTAGCGTCTGCCGATCAGAGTTGTTGCCGGAGGGCATAGTCCGTGGCGCGGGGGTGGCGGTGTCGGGGTGTAGATGACCAGTCGGAAGGGCGGAGGCCAGGAAGGATGGGAACCGTGGCAACGGCAAGGATGTCGGCTCAGCGATGGCGGGTGGTCCCGGTTGAAGAGGATATCGATCAGCCGATGGGGGAGTTCGTATCGGTTGACCTGAGCGAAGCGCCGGTCGGCCAGGCGATGGCGTCGCAGGCCGACCTCGCCCGCCTGGAGCAGTTGGCCCACGATGAACGGATGGAACTAGCGTCAGCCACGTCGGCCGCCCAGATGGCAGCCAACCTGGCGGTGACCAACGAGTTGCCGCCGGTGTTCGTCGGGCCGGAGGATTACGCCCGGTTCCTGCTGGAACGTCAGCGACGCCAGCGGTCCCGGCGGGTCGTGCCGACGATGTCGCGGTCGGCTCGGGCGGTGGCTGGGCTCGTGAACGGCGTGGCCGGCCGGGCGGAGGCCCCAGCCTCAGCCGTGCGGCCTGAGCCGGTCGCCCCGCGGATAGAGGAGTCCCTTACCCCCGCTGCCGGCATGCCGGCGGTGGACAGTCGGAGGATCGAACATGGTGCAGCGGAAACAACGCCGTGCAGGTCGGCCTCGGTCCGAGCCACAGGGCCTGACGCCGAGGCAACTCGAAGTGCTCCAGTTTGTGCAGGACTATCAGCGTCGCACGGGCTGTTCGCCGACGATGCAGGAGCTAGCCGACCGGTTCGGCGTGTCAAAAGTAACCATCTTCGAGCACCTCGGGTCGCTCGAGAAAAAGGGCTGGCTCTCGCGTGCGAAATACAGGGCTCGCTCTTTACGAATTGACCCGCACGTGGAACTGCCCAAGCCGGAGCCGTCGACGGGCCTGCCCATGGCCGGCTACATCGCGGCTGGCCGCCCCATCGAGGCGATCCAGGACGATCAGCGTGTCGACCTGGGCGAGATGTTCCCCGCCCGCGCCAACACCTTCGTGCTGAAGGTCCGCGGCGACTCGATGATCGAGGACCACATCGCCGACGGCGACTACGTGATCGTCGAGCAGCGTTCCGTGCCGCACGACGGCCAGACCGTCGTCGCCCTGCTTGACAACGGCGAAGCCACCCTGAAGCGTTTCTACCGCGAAGGCGGCCGGGTCCGCCTCCAGCCCGCTAACCCCAAGTATCCGCCGATCTACGTGGACAACGTAAACGTCCAAGGCGTGGTGGTGGGCGTGATCCGCAAGTTTGGCAACAAGTAACGGCGAAGAGTTCTTGCCCACGAAGGGCCGCGAAGTCGCACGAAAAACAGCAAGAGATTCAACCGCAGATGCACGCAGATAAGGAACGTGGCCTACGAAGGGGAGGCGTAGGGATGCCGATCGCAAGCCATCCGGCGGGGAACGTCCGTGTGTTGCACATTGCCCCCGCCTTTCTCCGCAGGCGAGTACATGCCGGAATTTGAGTTCATCGAGGATGCTATTGCGGACGAATCCGGTCAATAGCACAGGCTCGCCGCATCCGCGCGCATCTGCGGTTGACTCCTCTTGCCGTTCTTTGTGTGAATTCGTGGCCCTTCGTGGGCAGATTCTTCGCCGTTGGTTCCCGCCGGATTTCTCTTGCATTCACTGCGCCGGGCGTTAGTATTTTGTTTGGTCCTGTCGGGGCCGACTCGAATCGGTATAATGTCGAATCTGAACCGACCCCAAACCCGCGTCCGCGACGGACGCTCTTGCTTCTGACAACAAGGAGGCTCCGATGACCGAGGCCGGCAGTCCACGCGATCAGGCGTTGCAGCGGGCATTGGCCCAGATCGAGAAGTCGTTCGGCAAGGGCTCGATCATGCGGCTGGACGAGACGCAGTCCGCGTCGGTCGACGGCATCAGCACCGGCGTGCTGTCGCTGGACCTGGCGCTCGGCGGCTGCGGCGTGCCCCGGGGCCGGACGGTCGAGCTGTTCGGGCCTGAAAGCTCCGGCAAGACCACCCTCGCCCTGCACCTCGTCGCCCAGGCCCAGAAGATCGGCGGCGTCGCAGCCTTCATCGACGCCGAGCACGCTCTCGACCCCGTCTGGGCCCGGCGCCTGGGCGTGAACCTGGAAAACCTGCTGGTCAGCCAGCCGGACACCGGCGAGCAGGCCCTGGAAATCTGCGAGTATCTCGTGCGGTCCAACGCAGTCGACGTGATCGTCATCGACTCGGTCGCCGCCCTCATCCCGCGCTCGGAAATCGAGGGCGAGATGGGCGACGTTCAGCCGGGTGCCCAGGCCCGCCTGATGAGCCAGGCCATGCGCAAGCTGACCGGCTGCATCTCCAAGAGCCACTGCACGGTGGTGTTCATCAACCAGATTCGCGAGAAGATCGGCGTGATGTTCGGCAACCCGGAAACGACGCCGGGCGGCCGGGCGCTCAAGTTCTACTCGTCGGTTCGCATCGACGTGCGGCGGACCGGCGCGATCAAGGACGGCGACAAGAACGTCGGCAGCCGGGTGCGGGCCCGCGTGGTCAAGAACAAGGTGGCCCCGCCGTTCCGCGAGTCCGAGTTCGACATCATGTTCGACAGCGGCATCAGCATGGAGGGCGACCTGGTCGACCTGGCCGTGCTTGAAGAGGTGGTCCAGAAGAGCGGCGCGTGGTTCAGCTTCGGCGATGTCCGCCTCGGCCAGGGCCGCGAACTGGTCAAGGGCTTCCTGAAGGACAACCCGGACCTGGCCGTCGAGATCAGGGCCGCCGTGATGAAGAAGAAGGGCCTGAACGGCAACGCGAAGCCGGCCGCCGCCGTCGCGGGCACAGCGCCGACCGATCCCGAAGAAGAAGAGGAAGGCGCCGAACCCGCGACCCCTGCGAAGGGGAAGGCGAAGAAGTAGGTGGCCGCATCCGGGGGAGTCGCGCGTTTTCGCGGGCGCAGCCCGCTATGGAGTGCGGGGACGAAGGCCCCGCTTTGGGCGGGTTCCCCCGAGGGTATCTGCCTGGCAGCGGGTGGGAGAGTCTCGCGATTGTTGCGCCTGATCGCCGACGGGAACATGATTGGCGTGGAGCTGCGCGATGTGGCGGATCGCTTCAGTTATTCTCGCGGTGATGCTGGCGGTCTCCGCCTGGCTGAACGTGAAGGGGCTGGGAGTTTCCGCTCAACTCAAGTCCGAACAGAACATCCGCAGGAATACGACCGAGTTTGCCAAACGAGCCTATAATCGTTCGTATGTCATTCGCGCAGAAAACGGAATGAGAATTCGCGCAAACGGCTGGTTTTTCCCGACCTCCGCGCCCGATATCGCCGAAGTGACGTTGAAGTTCCATGCCCCTGTAGCCGTTGAAACATATCCACCGTCGTCGCCGCCGGAGTTCCTGGCATACGGACTGAACGTACTCGGGTCCTTCGATGCCAGCGGGGTTCACGCGCCCGGTAAGCCCGTGGTGAGGGACGCAACGTGGTCGCCCAGGTCCTGTGTGCTGCTCTACGAAATCATCCGCCAGATCAGGGACCAAGATCCAACGTGGTATCCCGCCGGCGTGTTTGGCCAAGGCGACGAGTTTCCCATGACGAGGTGTGCGCTCGGCCAGTTGCTTAGCCCTGTGGGAACCATGACCCTTGTCGTGTACCCACATTACGAACTGCCGGACGTGTATGTGGTCGCCTACACGTTCCAGTTCAGGTCTACGGTCAAAGGTTCCGCTGTTCTGGTAGGCGGACCGCCGAGCGAT
>JAQTVL010000155.1 GCA_028706835.1 Phycisphaerae bacterium
GGCGTCTTCGCGCCGATGGTCAGGGAGCCGCCGTTGCTCCAGATCGTCTGGTCCACGATGGGCGAACCGGTCAGGGCACCGGCGAGGTTCGGCGTCTGCACCGTGGCGCTCGCGCCGGCGATGTCGAACACCGAGCCCGGCAAAGCGACGATCGTGCCGCCGTCCAGCGAGATCGACCCGCCCGCCAGCACGCTGCCGGTCCGGTAGCCCGGGACCAGCGGGTTGGGCACGAAGACGCCGCTGACGTCGAGCACGGCGTTAGACCCGATCCAAAGGTCTGCGGCCGGATTGTCGACCGTGATCGGCGGCCCGCTAGTGATGAGGCTGAAGTCCTGAGGAACGCCGCCGTCGGTAAGGGAAATGCCGCCGCCGTGCGCCGTGATGCGGCCCAGGATGGTCAGCGGCCCGCCGGCCGACAGCGAGATCCGGGCGCCGGGCTCGCCAAGGATCGCCGCGCCGGTGTCGAGCAGAAGCCCGGCGTGAGTGGCCGGCCCGAAGCTGAGGCCCGCCAGCGGGTCGTCATAGGCGAGCAGATAGGAGGTCTGGGTGAGCGTCAGGTTGACCGGCTGGCGCTCACCAAGTGGCGCCAGGCCGAGCGTCGCGAAGTCACGCACGCGCGTGCCGGTCGCCGGAAGCAGGCCGCCCCCGGCGATCAGGTAGTTCTGCTGCTGCAGCACAACCTGCGTGCCGGCGGTGATGGTGGTCCCGCCATAGACGCTGGTCAGGGCGTAGCTCGAGAAGCCGTTGGAGGCGAAGAACGAGGCGGGCAAGGCGAGCGTGCCGGCCTGGGCACCCGTGGTGATCGGGGTGATCTGTGAGACGCCGCCGATCTGGATCGTCGGCGCCTGCAGGGTGAAGGTCCCGCCCTGGGCCAGCCCACTGCTGTAGATCGTCCCGCCGAGGAAGATGTTGGCGGCGGTCGGCTCGTTGCCGAAGTTGGGCGCGGCGCCGGGTTGGGGCAGATAGGTGCTGTTGCCGAAGAAATCGACGTAACGCTCGCTGCCGTAGCCTGGGCCGGCATAGGTGAGCAGCGTAAGGCTGCCGCCATTGCCCGCGGGCAGGCCATTGGCAGCGGGCTTAAGCCTGCCGTTGGTTCCGACGTAGCCGCCGCTTGAGACGTCGATGACGCTGCCGGGAGCCAGCACGATGCTCTGGGTCGTATCCACGAACGGCGAGAACGGGTTCCCAGGTATCGGCTTCGTGGTCGAATCGCTGTTGGTCTGGATCGTCACCGACCCGCCGTTGATGAACGCCGGCCCCTGCGCCGCCGCGCCGCTCGTGACTGCGTCGAAGTCGTTCACCCACAGCCCAGCGACATTGAGCACCGCGTCGGGGCCGATGGTGACCTGGGCGACTGGCGGCGCGTTCGTGACCGACTGGCCGGTCTCGGCGTAGCCCACCAGGGTGATCTTGCCGGCCGGGGCGTTGATCGTGCCGTCGATGGTGTCGACGTTGTCGAGACTGACGCTGCCGCCGGGGGCGACCGACAACACCGCGCCCTTGGCCATGGAGACGGGGGCCAGGGTCTTCAGCGTGATGGCGTGGAAGCCGGCCGCCGACAAGGCGTCGGTCGAATAGACCAGCTGCGGATAGGCAACCGTCAGCAGGTTGCCATTGGGGTCATAGGTTGTCGGGTAGGAGACCGTCGTCTTGAAATTGAGCATCGAGCCGTTGACGAAATCCGGCGTGAACGCGCCGGGATCGAGAATGTCCGCGGCCTGGCTCTGCAGCAGGACTGTCGGCGTGGGCGGCGGGTTGACGCCCTGCGGCGTCGTGATCGTGATGGACAAGGACCCGCCGGTCGGCAACTCGTCCGGCGTAGTCTGCGTTCCGCCCGTCCCGGTGTCGCTCTGGGCTAGCAGGGCCTGCCGCTCGCTGGTCGTGGCGTTGGCGAGCAGCGTGCCTTCCAGCACCGGATAGGCGGCCATGATCGAGAGGCCGCCCGCGCTGACCCCGTCGATATAGCTAGGCTGGTAATAGCCGCGGCTGACCAAGGGACTGCTGTAGCTCTGGCTGATCCCCCAGCGCGGGTGGTTCTCGACGAAGGTTCCCGCCAGGCCCACATAGGTGAGTGTCGGGTCGGCGTCGCCGATGCCGTAGACCTGCCCGTTGGTCGCCAAAAGGTTGGTCGTATTGAGCGGGGCGCCGGCGAAGGCGATCTGGCCGCCCGAGACGTTGATGGTCGAGCCGGACTGCTGCAGCACCTGGGCGAAGGGGTCATAGTTGCCGCCGCCGATGCTGAGCCTGCCGCCGCGCGTCAGGAGCTGGTCGATGGTCTTCGGGACGTCGCCGAGATAGCCCAGGCCCGAGGCGCTGAAGAGCGGCGAGCCCACCCAGGCCGTTCCATCGGCGCGCACGCCGCTTTGCAGCAGGTTGATGGTGACGGTCTGGCCGATCAGGTTCTGGGCGAGCGGCGTGTCGGCCACGTCGTTGGCGGTGACCTTGAAGGTGTAGAGGTAGTCCGCCGCCGAGGCCGTGGCGTCGAGGCCGCTGAGGTCGATGACGCTGCCCGATCCGAGGAAGACCTGGGATGCGACCGGCGGCGCGGCGAAGGTGTTGGTGCCGGTCCCCTGCGGCGAGATGCTCACCCCCGCGCCGGGCGCGTAGATCAGCGCGCCCGACTGGCCGCCGGCGCTGCCTTGCAGATCGACATTGGCAGCGCCGATTACGATCGAGGGCGGAGTGAAGACCGAAGTGGAGTTGGTCGGGATGGTCTCGCCGTTCTCGTCGGGCAGGATAGTGGTGACGCTGTCGGGCGTGAAGGTCAGCAGAGTGTTGGCGAAGAAGCTGAGGTTAGCGGCGCGGTTGACGCTGGTGGTCGCCTCGATGACGCCATTTTGGATGAGGTTGTCGCCGACAAGCGTGACGGCGCCGTCCTTGGAGGTCAGAATGCCGTCATTTTCCGTGAGCGCCGGCGTGGTCAGGGCGGCCGGGAAGTAGGTCTGGGCGAACCCTCCGCCGATCCCGTTCGGCGGGACCTGGGTGACCGAGATCGTGGTCCCACTCGCCGGCTCGGACAGCACAACGTCGTTCGCCGCCGCCAGGATGATCTGGCCCGAGCTCGTGGTGATCGCCCCGCCGTTGATGACGCTGGGGCCGGCCAGGGCCACATAGCCGCCGTTGTCGAAGCCGAGGATGCTGGTGGTGATCTGGGCGCCCGGCTGCACCGTGATCCCGGCGTTGGTCTGGCCCGGGACCGCGCCGAGCGAGAAAATCGCGGCGACGACGACCTGGTTGGTGGGGAACAGGCCCTGGCTGATGAAGGTCGTGTTGGCCGCGTCCTCGCCCGGCGGTGCCAGGATAAGCGTACCGTCCGCGGTGCTCTGGGCCACGCCGTTCACCATCACCGGGACGTAGGTCGGCGCGCCGCTGAAAGCCGAGGGTCCGCTCTGGCTGTTGAGGTCGAGCGAGGAGGCGATCAGCGAGTGGACGTTGACCTGGCTGGTACCGTTAAAGATGATTCCGTTGGGGTTGATCAGGAGCACTGTGCCATCGGCCTTGATGCGTCCCAGGATCTGACTGGGGGATCCGGCGGCGTCGATGCGGTTGAGCGCGACCCAGTTGTTGCCGTTCTTGGAATTACCGCCCGATTGATCGAAATCGACCGTCGTCGACTTGCCGACGTTGAAGCTCTGCCAGGTCAGGATGGCGCGCTGGGAGGTCTGCGTGATGGTGACCGTGGTCTGGCCGTTGCTCGTGGTCTGGGTCGGCTGGCTGGCGTTGACCCAGAGGTTGGGGTCGGTCCCGGCCGCGACGCGCGGGTCGACGACGAGACCGCCAATGGCCAGGCCATCGGGGATGGTGGAGACCTTGGCGAGCGCGGCGGTGCGGGCGGCGGTCTGAGCTTGCTGGGCGAGGTCTTGCGCGGTCGCGACGCGTGCCTTGATCGCGTTTTGGCGGTTGAGCGCGCTCTGGGCGATGGTTGGCACCGTGGTGGTGATCGTGCCGCCAGTTGCGCTGCCGCCAGCACCGCCGGTCTGGGTGCTGCTCCCAGCCATGCCGCGCAGTCCGGAGACGGTCTGGGCCATCGCCGGGGTGGCGACGAGCAGGGTCAACAGGCTGGCACTGGAGAGCAGCAGGCGGCGCTTGGCGATGGACTGAGACATGACGAACGAAAGCCCCTGTTTGAATTGATGTATATTGTGCTTGGGAGACCGGATCATTTCGGCCTCGCGGGAACGACGGGCGTGGTGAAGACGGGCGCCGGCGGCCGCGCGAGCTGCGCCGACTTGCCGAAATTGCTGCCGAGCCGCTGATGCGTCGCGGAATAGCTGAACGTGCCCGCCTTGTTCGGCTGGTCGGCCTGGCCGGTGATCGCGTCCTCGGCGGGCGGTCCCGACTGGCCCGGTTTGGCGGCTGCCTTCAGCTCGAAACTGAGGCAGGCATAATCGGGGGCTTTGGCGGTCCCGGCCTTGGCCGTGCAGTCGGATGGCCGTTTGCCGGTAACGACGACCTCGCTGTCGGCCCTGGCGATCTTGTCGCGGCGATTCTGCGGTGGCGCGGCCTGAGCGGGGAGGGCGGTGGCGAGGAGAATTACGCTGCCCACCGCGCCGCGCCAGCCCCCTTGGCGTTGCGCCCAAGAAGAAGGGGAGGCGGGGTTTCGGGGCGGGCGGCTGGAAGCGAGTCCCGGCGCGCCCGTCCCGTTCCGATGGGAACGGCGCGCAACAGCGTCAGGGGCGCCCAAAGGGTAAAGGCTGGCCATGACCGCGCCGCGTTCCATCAGAATTTCACGTTGAAGTCGGCTTGCATCACGTCGACCCGGAACTGCGGTCCCGAGATCTCCTGCGCCGAAAGCCAGCGCACACCGAACGAGGTGTTGCGCATGAGTCCGTAGGTGCCCCCGATCGTCCAGCCCTTGGCGTTGGTGCCGCCGAGATGAAAATCCTGATCGGTGAACGCATCGAGCAGCGCGTCGGGTTCGAGGCGTCGGTAGGACCCTGTGATCTGCCAATCGCCTCGTTTGTCGATTGCAGGGGTGCCGAAAGTGGCGCGCACCAGCCAGGCGGTATTGCCTGACTTGAAGATGCTTTGCCCAGGTGGGCAGACGTCACTGACCAACGCGACCGCGCAGCTCTCGTTGTTGTTGACGATCTGCGAAAGGCCCGAGCGGGGATTGAAGCCGCGCGCGAGCACATCGTTGCGGTTGAAGCCGAGATTCCTGGCATAGTGGCCGGTGAGCGATAGACGGAGGCCATCTGCGACCTCCCAATCGACATCGCCCGAAATGGCGAGCAGGTGGAATTTGGACGCCAACCCGAAATATTGCGGGCTCGACGTGTCGGTTGGGTTGACCGAGACCTCGTCGCGAATGGCGAACAAGGTGTTGCCTTTCTGGCTGTACCCGGGTCGGCTATAGTCGGTGAGGCAATAAGCCGCGAGATTGGAACAGGCCGGCGACAGTGCGCCCTCGACATTCTGATAATAATAGTAGGCGCCATCGAGGCTCGCCCGAACGCTGCTGGTCGCCTGCCAGGAAAGGCCGAGCTGCCCCGCGAACAACCATTTGTCCTGAGCGATGCCCTGTTTGTTGAACGCAAAAGCCTGGGCAGGCGCATTGTCGGCGCCAAAATCGAGCGGGAAGGCTCCGCCAACCGCAAAGGCGCTCAGGCCGCCGCCAACCGACCGTTCGTAGCTGAGCGCGGCGCCGTCCAGATTGACATCGTCGTCCCAGACCAACTCTGCCAGCCGAAACGGGTTGGCCATGCGGCCGGCGTAGATGTGCAAGCCGTCGATCGGGCGATAATCGACATAAGCGCGGTCAAGCCAGATACTCTTGTTGGTGTAATAGCCGCCAAGCGTCTGGTTGGTGCTGTCGGGATTGTTCTGTTGACCCGTAGCGATGCGGAAATAGGTAGTGAGGCTGTCGGTGACGTCGGCCTCGATCCCGAACCGAGCGCGGATTCGCAGCAGATTGCGATTGCGCTGCGAGTTGACGATTGGTGGATTGTTGGGGTTGGTCGCGGGATCGGTGTTGTAAGGAGCGCCCGAATTGATCGACGCGACGTCGACGAATTGATAGCCATTGCCTTTGTCGAAGAAACGACCTTCGTCGCGGAACCTGAAGTCACCGCTGATCTTGATCGAGCGCACCCAGTCGGGGAGCGCATCGGGCGACACGAGGCCCTCGCGCTTGGCATCGGCGAGCACTTCGCCCTTGACCTCTTCCTTGATCTGATCGCGGACGAACTGCGGCACGTAGCGTACGCTGGTCCCCGGCTCCGCCGAGGCGGGCGAAGCTGCGGCAACGGCCGTTTGTGCGTTCGTCTGTGCGGTCTGCGCGGCCTGCGCGGTGGCTTGCGCCCGCGCGGCTTCGGCCTCGGCCTGCTGGATCATCGTGTCGGCCTCGGCGCGGCTCAGGATCCCCTTCCTGACCAACGCGTTGACGAGGTTGACGGTCGCGTTCTGCGAGACCGGTGTCTCCTCAGGCGCCTCCTGGGCGAGGGCCGGGGTCGCGGTCAGCGCGGTCGCGCCGAGCAAGGCCACAAGTAGCGTCCGGGTTCGGAAATGGCGGGTAAGGCAAGTCATGGATATAGGCCCCTTTGCGGCGCTGACGCCGGTTGTGGTGTGGACAAATGGCGTGCGGGCGCCGGGAAGGGTGGACGAGCCGCTCATCCCGGCCTCCGAAGATCGAGGGTGATCGCAACCGGCATGGCGAGGCCCGGATCGGGCGGGCGCACGGTGCGGCCGGAAAGTGCCGCCTCGATATCGGCCGCCTTGTCGCTGCCCGACGCCTCGACCCGCGTGACGCGGCCGGTGCTGTCGATCCATACCCGGGCACGGGCAATGAGCGCGGCCGAGCGCAAGGGCTTGCTGGCTTCGACCGCATGGCGGAACTCGCCGGCAAGATAGGAGGCATAAGCCGCGCGGTTGAAGCCACCGATGCCTGAGCCGATCCGGCCACCGCCGGTCATGCCGTTGCCAGAGCCCGAGCCGATGTTGAAGGCATCGCCGCCCGCCTGGGCCGGCCCGTTGATCGATACCGCCGATCCGGCCGACGGCGCCGGCTGCTGGGGGCTCGGATTGGGCTGCTGGGGCGTGGGCTGCGGCTGGTTGACCGGTTGCGGTGGCACCTCTTCGGGCTTGGACTCGGGCTTGACCTCGGGCGGCGGCGGGGGAGGCGGCGGCGGCACGACCGGGATCAGCACCGAATCCTCGGCGGTCTTGCGCGTCATCGTCGCCTGCTGGGTCGAGGCCCACCAGATCCCGGCGATGAGCGCGATGAGTGCTGCACCGCCGACGAGCTTGGGGGCGAGCGGTCGCCGTGGCGAGACGAAGGGCGGTTGCGATGGCTGGGATAGCGTCTGCACCACGGCTCAGTCCTCCCTTGTCGCCGAACGGCGTTCGAACAGGCGATTGCAGTCGAACTCGCCCAGCACATCAGCGTTGACCACGACGCCGCCGAGGCGCAGCCGCTGGCACAGATCGAGTGCCTCGATCAGCATGTCGTTCTGGTCGTCGCGACCGGCCCGCCCGGGGATCAGGTGATCGCCCATGACGCGGAAGCTCACCCGCGGATGCTCGGCCATGGCGGCGACGAGCCGCTCCCGCAGCATCCACAGCCGGACTTCCTCGCGCTCGCAAAACAGCCGGCCGTCATTGGCGATTGCGATCTCGACGACATGCTCCGGCCCGAAACCGGCCAGGTGCCGGACCGTGCCGCCGAGCTGGGCCAAGATCGGCTTGGCGGCGGGGAGCCGTAGCGCGGGGCGTGGCGGCGGGCCGGAGGCGGGTTGCAAGATGCTCATGGCGCTCAGCCCTTCGCCTTGCCGGTCACCAGACCGAACTTGGTGATGTCGAGGCGGCGCAGCAGGTCGAGCACCTCGACCACCTTGGCGTACTGAACCTGGCCGTCGCCCTTCACCACGACCGGGAAGTCGGGGGTCTGCGCCTGCTGATTGCGCAGGCGGGTTTCCAGCTCGCTCATCGAGACGGGGAAGGCTTCGTAATAGACCTGGCCCGCGGTATCGATGGTGATCGCCTTGGTGTTCGATTGCAGGCTCTGCGCCGACGACGCCTTGGGCAGGTTGACCTTGATCCCCTGCACCGAGGCCGTGGTCATGATGATGAAGATGACCAAGAGCACGAAGCACAGATCGAGCATCGGCGTGATGTTGATGTCGTCATAGGGCTTGGCTTCGACGTTGATCTTCATGACACCTTACTCCGCAGGCTGGACGCGGCCCGAGAGCGCGCGGCGATGAAGGTCAGCAAAGCGGGTGATCAGCTTGTCGACGAATACCTGCATCGAGGCGGTGACGTCGCTGTTGCGGCTGGCGATATAGTTGTAGCCGAACAAGGCCGGGATTGCGACGAACAGGCCGGCCACGGTAGCCACCAGCGCGGCCGAGACACCCGGCGCGATCGCGTTGACATTGACATCGCCGGCGAGCGCGATCGAGGCGAACACGATGATGATGCCGAGCACGGTGCCCAGGAGCCCGATGAACGGCCCGCCCGAGATCGCGATGGTCAGCAGCACCATCCAGCGGTTGAGCTTCTGGGTCTCGTCGACCTGCTGGGCGTCGAGGCTGGCGCGGATCGCTTCGACCGTCTCGTCGGCGAGCCCGCCGCGCGGATTCTCGGCGGTCGCCGCCTCGAACTCGGTAACGCCCGCCTTGTAGATGCGCGCGAGCGGGCTTTCATCGAGCAGTCTCGCCTGGCCGGCGTCGAGGCCCTGCATCCAGTCCGCGGACAGGACGTTACCCCGCCGTTGATCGAACATCTGGCTGAACAGCCGGTTGGCACGCGCCGCGCGGCCGACATAGCTGCCCTTCACATACATCACCACCCAGGAGATCAGCGACATGAGCAAGATCGGAAGA
>JAQTVL010000156.1 GCA_028706835.1 Phycisphaerae bacterium
TCAGCACGTTCGAGATCGACGGCACGGCGCCCGGCCAGTTTGACGTGCTCAAGCAACTCGCCGCGGGCCACACGGTCACGTTCGGCGGCACGCTGGACCTGGTGTTCAGCGGGACGTTCGCGGCTGGTGACACGTTCAAGCTGTTCGAGTTCAGCACCTACAGCGGCGACTTCGCCGATGTGATGGCCACCGGGCTGACGGGCAACCAGAAGGCCAGTTGGGACAAGGCCACCGGCGTCGTCACACTCACCGTCCCCGAGCCTGCGACGCTCGCGTTGCTGGTTCTCGGCGGGTTGAGCATGGCTGGTTCGGGCCTCCGCCGCAAGTGGGCACGCCGCTGATCGTCGCCGAGAGGACAACAGACATACTCATACTCCGCAGCGGGGCGAATCCGAGAACCTCGGGTTCGCCCCGACTGCAATTCCGGGTTGCATCGCGGCGACTCAGATAGTGCCAGCCAGTGCCCAGCCGGCCGCGGCGCACGTCGCTGACGACTCAAGAAGACCAGCTCCCGCCCGCTCTTGCTTCCCGTGCCGCCGTCGGTAAAGTGAGCGGGGTCGGACAGGTCGATAGGGCATTGCAGGAGCACGCATGGGCAGCACCCAGCCATTGAACCCGCATCCCCGATTGTACATCGGGACCCGCGAGATCGAACGTCTGCGCCAACCGGCTGATTCTCCGCTGTTGCGGCGGGCGGGGGCGGCGGTCAAGGCGCTGGCGGACCAGGCGGCGCCGTCGCCGGTGTTCGAGTGGAACCGCAACACGCACAACGCACACCAGATCCGCGCCCGGATCATGCTCGTCCGGGTGGTCGCGCTGCTGACGCAGTGGCTGCGCACGGGCGAGCGGCGATACCGTGACGCGGTGATCGAGCACGTGGCGGAGATGGGCCGGTGGGAATACTGGTCGTGGATCGCCTGGCGGGACGACAAGGCCGACCCCAACGCGATCTTCGACCTGAGCTACGGCGAGAACAGCACGACGCTGGCCATCGCTTACGACCTGCTCCACGATACACTGGGCCGGGATGAGCGGCGTCTGTTCGTGGATATCGCCCGGCGGCGGTCGCTGGGGCCGTGCCTGAGGCTCAGCCGCGGCGACAAGGGGCTGTGGTGGTGGACCGCGTACGGGTCGAACTGGCTGACGGTGTGCGGCGGCGGGGCGGGGATGCTCTGCCTGGCGATGTACGAGGACGCACCGGAGGCCCGCAAGCTGCTGCCCCGGCTGGACCGCCAGTTGCTCGGCTACATGCGTCACGCCCAGAAGTGCGACGGCGGCTGGCCCGAGGGCGTCGGGTACTGGGGCTACGGGATGCGATTCGGCTTCGTGTATTGGCTCAGCCACGAGCGGGCGACCGGCAGGGCGCACCCGGCGATGCGGATGCCGGCGGCGCGTCGGACGCTGTGGTTCCCCGCCGACTTTTCGCCGCACAACGTTGGCACGGGGTTCGGCGACGTGGCTGTGCCGTGGATGCCCGAGCCGTTCCACTATGCCGCGGCTGAGCGGTTCGGAGAGGCGGCGCTGATCGATGAGATGGACGCGTTGCTGGCGGCCGACCTGTCGGCGACGGGAACCGGGTGGGTGGGAGCGGCGGAGTACCTGCTGCTGCGGCCGCGGGCGAAGAGTGGCATGGGCGTCTCGCCCATGTCCTCGGACACGGGCAAGATGCCCGTGCTACGTCAACGGGCGGTTGCCCGGCCGAAGGTCCGGCTGTATCGCGGCATGGAGTGGGGCTACCTGGCCGACCGGATGCCCAGGCCGAACGTGTATCTGTCGTTCCGCAGCGGCACGACCACGGACGGGCACTCCCACGTGGACCTGCTGAGTTTCCAGTGCCTTATGGGCGGCGAACCGATGCTGGCGACGCAGTCGCAGCGGGAATACCTCGATACGACGTTCAGCGATCGCCGCCATGAGGTGTTCGAGATCGGATGGTATGGCAAGAATACGATCCTGATCGGCGGCGTGGGGGTGTCGCGCCCGTCCCGCGTGCGGGCCACGCCGCTTGTGTTGCCCGGCGCCCAGGGCTTTCGCGTGGACGCCCGCGGGGCGATCCGAATCACCTACCAGGAACAACAGCAGGTGCTGGACGTCACGCGGGCGTTCCTGATGCTGGGCGACAAGGCGTTCCTGATTCTCGATCGCGTGAAACTGCGCGGCACGAACGCTATCGAAAGCCGCTTTTGCAGCCCGGCCCGCGTTACGATCGCGGGATCGACGGCCCGGCTGGCGGGGCGGCGGCAGACTGCCTGCCTGGCCTTCGCCGCCACGGCGCCGTGCAGCCTGGTGACGAGCCAGACGATTCCGACGCGGCCTCAGACGCCGCCCGCGACGCTCGTTCGCTGGTGTACGCTCGGGCTGGAGCAGGATGTGCTGCTGGCGACGGTAATATCGTCCGGCGCCAAGCCGGCCCGCGTCGCCGTTGGCCGACAGGGCAGGGCGTTCGAGGTGCGTGTGTCCGGCAATGGATTCAAGACGTGTCTGCGATTGAGCGAGTCGCTTCGGGCGGTTCGGCAATCGCCAAAAGGAGAGAAGGCATGAGGTCGACCATTCCCGCAATCGTTCTGGCGTCGTGTCTGGGCTGGGCGGGCGCCGCGACGGCTGCGGGCGGCGAGGACGCCGCGGCGCTCCTCGACAAGACCGAAAGCAGGGGCGGGCTCTGCCTTGTGATCGGGGCCAAGGATACGTCGCTGGCCGCGGCCCTGGCGGCCAAGAGCGCCCTGTATGTCCAGGTGCTCCAGCCGGACGCCAAGCTGGCGGGCGAGTGGGGGGCCGCGTTCGCCAAGTCCGACTTCGGGGACCGCGAGAAGATCGGCGTGCGACGCGCCGGCTTTGACCCGGCGCACTACGGCACGAGCCTGTTCAACCTGGTGGTGGTCGAGGACGCCGCCGCGCTGGGCAAGGCGAAGCTGGCTGACCTGTGCCGCATCCTCGTGCCCAACGGCGTCGTGGCGATCAGGAAAGCGCCGGAAGGTTTCGCCGCCGAGGCGAAGGACCTGAAGATGGCGGCTGTCGAGATCGGCGCGTTTCCGTCGGCGTTCAAGAAGCCGCTCGTGCCCGTCGAGTGGAAGTTGCCCGTCGCCCTGAAGTGGAGCGCCGGGCCGAGAGGCGGCTTTAACACCAACTTCTCCGGCTTCACGTGCGGCAGCGGCAAGTTTTTCTACCGGGAACGCATGGAGTCCAAAGGCGACCTGGCGGTGGCCCAATCCCAGTTGTTCGCCCGCGACGCCTGCAACGGCCGGACGCTCTGGTCGCTGGAGGAGCCGGCCGGGTGGTGGTTCAACGGCGGGTATGGGTGCCGCCGGGGGCTGAAGGCGGACGATAAGGGCCGCCTCTTCGTCACCACCGGTGCGGGCAAGTTCGTTTGTCTGGACGCCGAGACCGGCAAGCAGCGATTCGAACTGATGGACAAGGGGGCGACGCCGTTCGGCGACAGCCCGCTCTTCCAGATATACAACGATCAGTACCTCATGGCCTTCGGCAAGATATTCTCCGCGGAGAATGGCAAGATGCTGTGGGCCCTGCCGCCGGCGCAGCGTTTGCCGGAGTGGTCAGCCGGCGGGCAGTTGGCCGTCATCAAGGATGCCATCTACTTCTGCGACGGGAAGGCGTTGACGGTTCGCGGTCTCGCGGACGGGCAGGTGGTCAAGACGATCCCGCTGACGGATGTTCCCGCGGGGGTCTACCGTGGCATCTCCTCGTGCAACGACTACGTGATGCTGTTCATCGCGGGCGGCGTGTCGGCGGTGGATCGGGCGTCGGGGAAGGTGCTCTGGACGTATGCGGGTACCGGCTATCGGCTGGTGGGCGACAAACTTCTGTTCACCGGGCGCAAGAACACGGGGCCGTCCGGCAGCCGATGCGAGATCGTTGTTACGCGGGTCGATTTGGCTACTGGCAAAGTCGAGGTTGAGAACAAGCAGTTCGAGCATCGAGCGTACTACGGGTGCCCGGACGGCAGCACCAATCCCCTGAGTTTCGGGGATTACCTGGTCTTTCCGGACCTCCATATCAATACGACGACCATGGAACTCACCTCGGTGGGGATGCCCCACGTCGCCTGCGCCGTTGGGTTCATCCAGTACAAAGACCTGGGGCTGATCTTCAACGTCGCCAGCCGAAAGAGCGGCCCGATCACCGCGGTAGGCCCCGCCGACTTGGCCGTGCCCGAGGGGCCGGGCTGGACGCGCCTTCAGAAATTCGGCCCGGCCCCGGCCTCCCAGCCGACGGCGGAGGGCGATTGGCCGATGTTCCGCGGCAATGCCGCCCGGGGCAATGCTGTCAAGGCAACTCTGGGCGAGAAGCCGGTCAAGGCCTGGGAGGCCCAGGTCGGCCTGAGCGGCAAGAGCTACGGCGTGATGAGCAGCGAGCGCACCGGGCTGACCCAGCCGGTTGCAGCCTATGGCCTGGTGGTGGTGTCCGACATGGACGCCCAGCGCGTCGTGGCGTTGAGCGCCGCCGACGGCAAGGAGAAGTGGGCGTTCCACGCGGGCAGCCGGGTGGACCTCTCGCCGACGCTCTACAACGGCCTGTGCCTGTTCGCCGCCCGGGACGGCTGGGTGTATTGCCTGGACGCCAAAACGGGGGGGCTGGTCTGGAAGAACCTCGTTCCCTCCGTGGAGCGTTACATCGGCGGCCATGAACAGCTCGAATCGATCCGGCCGGCGAGCCTGAACGTGGTGGTGGAGAACGGCCTGGGATACGTTGATGCGATCGCCTTCAAGCCGGAAACGGGGGAACTCGAAGCTGCCCCGAAGAAGGCGCCTGCCGGCAGGCGACTGGCGATCAATCGGGACCTGGTGGACCTGGGCAACAGCATCCCGCGGACCCACGAAGATAATGTCGGCATAGTGTTTGCTGACGGCCGGGCGCGAGGCCGGGTCATCGCGTTTGACGACTCCCTGAGCGTGGCCTACAACTTCTGGGGCTCCGGCGAGCGATGGGACAACAAGGGCCCGCTCCACTTGTTCGCGGTGGCGGACGCACCCAAGCCCAACACGCAGATATGGAAGTCCCAGCCGATCGAACTGGTCACGGACGACATCGTCCTGACGCCGCAGTATGCCTACTGCGTGGGACACTATCAGCGGGTCGCCAAGGAGCCGGAACTGTGGGTCGTCGCCCGCGAAGACGGCAAGGTCGTCAACACGATTTCGGTCGAAGGGTTCCCGGCCTTCCTGGGTATGTCCGCCGCCGGGAACCGGCTGTTCGTCGCCACCCGCGAGGGCAAGCTGATCTGCTATGAAGGCGGGAAGTAATGTGCGCCTCTGCTGCTGACAATTCCGCGGCTTGCCAGGCCGATGGCCATGGCAAACGGTCGTTCCCTTTTATGATCATCCGGCTCTGGCCGAGCCACCACAAGAACGAGTCGGCCCTGGATGAGCTGATGGTGACGCTCGCGCGGCACCGCCGGGCATGCGACGAGGTGTGGTTCTGCACGGAGTTCGGCGTTCCGACGCTGGAGGCGCATCGGCGATCGGCTGACGCGATGGCGCGGGCGGCTGATCGCGTGCGACGTGAGGGTTTTCTGGCTGGCCTGCAAATTGCCAACAGCATCGGCCACACGCTTGCGGCGCCGAGAGACGGCCTGGCGTGGCAGCGAATGGTCTATGCCGACGGCCAGGTCTCCAAGGAGTGCAACTGCCCGCGTGACCCGCTGTTCCACGAGTATTTTCGCGAGATGATGCGGGCCTACGCCGCCTGGCAGCCCTCGTCCGTCTGGATCGACGACGACCTCCGGCTGAACATCGGCCCGCCGATGAGTCACGGCTGTTTTTGCGAGCGGTGCCTGGCTGTACTCGGCGAAGGACGGGGCAATCCGATCAGCCGGGAGTCGCTGGTGGCGGCCTTGACGGACCCGAAACAGGCAGACCTCCGCCGAAGCTGGTGCGAGTTCGGACAGCGGAGCCTGGCCGTCGTGGCGGGAGTGGTGGCTGAGGCGGTGCATGCCGTTTCGCCGAAGACCATGCTTGGGCTCCAGCACTGCGGCCCGTCGGCGATCGGCGTGTATCACGGGTTGGATTGGGCGCCGGTTCTGG
Organism: Phycisphaerae bacterium; assembly: GCA_028706835.1. Classification (GTDB taxonomy): domain Bacteria; phylum Planctomycetota; class Phycisphaerae; order JAJVII01; family JAJVII01; genus STB-87. Next base: position 6,039 of record JAQTVL010000156.1, read on the forward strand.
AGTCGCTGTCGGCGAAGACAGGCCTGCCGTCGGGAAGCCGGCCCGGGGGCGGATTCTACGATGATGAAGCGCCGCGGGGCATGATTCGCAAGGCGCTGGATATCGGGTTTCAGGTGGCCCGGCTGCCCAAGTGCGTGTCGCACGTCTGCCCTGAGATCGAGAACTTCGCCCACGTGGCCATGGGCAAGACGCCGCACGGGACAGCCGTCGAGTCGACCCTGTATCTGGCGATGGGCTGCAACGCACTGTCGTATGCGATCCTGTGCAGCGCGAGCGAGCCGATGTCCTGGTATGCCGGGCTGATCGAGAAACTGGCGGCGTGGAGGCCGTTCTGGGAACGGTTTGTCGACGACAGCCAGGGGGCCGTGCCGGGCGGGCTGGACATGGCCCTCGGGCTGGAATCGTCACACGCGGGTCGCGATCTTCTCCCCGGCGAGCCCCCGTTCAAATCGTGGTCGGGCATCGACATCAGCCGCATATTGACACTGGCGACATGGGGAATCCCGCTGTGCGCGTCGGGCGAAGGCGCCCAAGGCGCGATCCTCACGGCCGGGACGGTGAGCGGCCTGCGACGCAAGGATCTGGAGCGGTTGTTGAGCGGGGGCGTGTTGGCTGACGGGGCCGCCGTCTTCCGGCTTCACGAGCTGGGGTACGGCGACATGCTGGGCGTCGCGAGCCGTCGCCGCGCGAAGGATTCCCCAGAGTACTTCACGAGTGACCCCGCCAACGGGTCGCACGGCGGGTATGCGTGGGACCCGAACCCCTGGCTGGTGAACGAGGTGTACGAGTTGACGGCGGCTTCCGGCTCGGCCCGCGTGTTGGGCGAGTATCGCAACGCCGCCGGCGATCGCGCCGGCGTGGCCACCATGCTGGTCGAGACTCCGCTGGGCGGTCGGCTGGCTGTGTTCGGCAACGCGGGGTGGGCCGGCGGCGCCAGTTCGGCGCGGCGGTTTCAGATATTCGCGGCGGCGGACTGGGTCAGTCGGGAGCGGCTGCCCGTGGTCATCGAGGACGCGGTGCAGGTGATGGCTGTGCCGAGAGTGCGGGCGGATGGGCGGATCGCGACTGTCGCCCTGCTGAACGTCACCATTGACAAGACGCCCGGTTTCAGAGTCCGGCTTCGGTCGCCGGGCGTGGAACAAGTCGAGTGGGTCTTGCCCGATCAACTTGCGACGCCCCTTGCCATTGAGCGGCTGCAAGGCGAGGTCGCTGTGAGCATCCCGCCCATGGCTCCCTGGACGATCGGATATCTCCGGCTGCGGGAGAATGCCCAGGGCAGGGACCGAGAACGATACGTCGGGGCATGTTGTCCGGCCCCAGAGAGGCGGAAATGAAGGTGCTGAAGAACCACTGCCGGCGGAAACACATCGGGGATGCCTTTGCGAGGGTGAACGCCGAACGAACGCAATGGACATTCGGCGCCGGATCATTGCAACTGGAATGTACGCTGCGAAATGGGCGATTCTGCCTGAGCGGGTTGCGGAATACGTTGCCGGCGCAGGCAAGGGAATATGGCGTTGGCTCGGCCGCCGGGGAGGTCCTGCCGCTGGGGGCGGGCGGCGGCTGGCGCCTCGTTGCCGATGAGATTGCCGCGGCGGCCGACGGTGGACGAACGGTGCTTCAGGTCAGCGTGACGCTTGAGAATGCCGCGCTGCGCATCACGATCCGCGCCCGGGTCTATCCGGGCACGTCGGTGATTCGCCTGTCGGCGCAGATCGGCAATGCCGGCGCGGCGCCCCGGACCATCTGCGGAGCACCGTTCTCGGTCGCTCTTTTCCCCGACCACGACGAGTTCTCTCTGCGCTGGATGGCCGGCGGCCATGCCGAAAAGGATCAAGGCCGGATGTTCCGCGAGCGGATCGCCGCCGACTATTCCCGCTCGGTGCGGGCGACCGCGTCCGCCGAATTCTCCCCCTGGCTGATCTTCCAGCGCGCCGGAACGCCGGGCGACGGCCTGATGGTGGCGCTGGATTTTCTCGGGCAATGGGAACTGTCGGTCGTCCGCCGGAACGGCGGGCCGGTCAAGCTGACGGCGGCGATGCGGTATCCGGATCAGCTTGAACTGCAACCAGGCCAGACGATTGAGTTCCCGGCGATCACGCTGGCCGCGTTCCACGGCGAGCTGGACGATCTGGGGGTGCGCGTCTACGACTGGCAGTATCTTTATCGCTGGGATTGCACCAATCCCGACTACTTTGCCCGTCCCCGCTGCGCCACATTGTGGTTCTACTGCTCCCGGAACCTGCAAGAGCAGTTCACCGCGCGCCTGGCCGGCCTGAACATGGCGGTCGAGCCGTTCAGCGAGATCGGTTACGAAATCCTGTGGGACGATGCCGGCTGGTCGTCCTATCCCGGCTGGCCGCCGGACAGTTACGGGTCCGTCTTTTCCAATACGTATGAAGGCCCCGACTTCGCGCGCACGCAGCGCTACCTGCACAAGAAGGGCATGAAATGGCTGCTGTGGTTCGCCAAACTGCCGACCGAGGCCCTGCTGGATACGAAGGTGGGGGCCTGGGGCGATCTGGAGTGGCGCACGGATTCGGTGGATTTCGGCGGGTGCAATGGGTTTGACAAGGACCGAAGATTCCGCGAGCGCGTCGAGCGTTTCCTGAGCGTTCATCCCGAGAGTTCGTTTCATACCTGCTCCGGCGGGGCCACGTATGCGCACACCTTCGACGCCTATCGCTATGGGACCTACCACTATCAGTCGGACGTCGGTCGCGGCCCGTATACCAAC
>JAQTVL010000157.1 GCA_028706835.1 Phycisphaerae bacterium
CTGGCGATCGCGGTTCCGAAGTTTGTTCCTATACGCCGCCGTCTTCTTCGCGGCATCCTTCGGGCTGCGCGTCGCCCTGCTGGCCAAGTCCTGGCCCAGCGCCGACACCAGGCCCACTGCCCTCGCATGGGCGTTCCTGGTCGGCGTATTCTTCGACATGCTCGGCTGCGCGATCGCCGCCCTGCCGCTGGCGCTCCTGCTCGGCCTGTCAACCCAGCGGTTCCTGGCTGGGCGGCTCGGGCGGACGCTCACGATCGGCATGTATGCCATGGGCGTGTTCATGGTCTTCTACGATGTCGCGGTCGAGTGGTATTTCTGGGGCGAGTTCACGTCGCGGTTCAACCTCATTGCGGTCGATTATCTGAAGGACTTCGGCGTCGTCGTGCGATTCATCCGCGACCAGTACCCCGTGCTCCCCGTCACCGGCGCCATCGCGGCCATCACCGCACTGATTGTCGTTCCGACGGTCAAAGGCGTTTCCCGCTCGTGCGGCGCGCCGCTCGGCGCCGCCGCACGATCGCGATTCCTCGGCGCCCAGGCCGGCCTCGCGGTCGTCACCGCCCTGTTCGTCTTCCACCAGTCCTGGGCCCTCGGCGGCGACAACTGGACCAACCGAAACCTGGCCAGGAACGGCCTGGTCGCCCTGGCCACCACGTTCGCCAATGCCAACGTCACCTACGACGAGGGCGAGTATCTCACGCGGCATCCGAGGAATGTCATGGTCCGCCTGCGGCAACTGCTCAAGGCCGACAACAGCGAATACCTCCAGCCCGAGCCGACCGACATCGCCCGGCGGATCAACAACGGGCCGGCCGCCACCCCGCACAACGTGCTTATCATCGTCGTCGAGAGCCTCAGCGCGGACTTCGTCGGCGCCCTCGGCGGCAAGGACGGCCTGACGCCGAACCTCGACAAGCTGGCCGAGGAAAGCCTGTTCTTCACGCGCCTGTACGCCTGCGGCAATCGCACCATCCGCGGGCTGGAGGCCATCAACCTGTCGCTGCCCCCCACGCCCGGGCGGGCCCTGGCCAAGCGCCCGGCGTCGCACGAGCTGTTCTCCGCCGAGCACCTGATGCGCGGCACGCTCGGCTACAAGACCCTGTTCTTCTACGGCGGGCGCGGAAACTTCGACAACATGGACGAGTTCCTCTGCAACGGCGGATTCACGCTCGTCGACGAACGCGACTTCCAGCCGGACGAAATCCACTTCCGCACGGCCTGGGGCATCTGCGACGGCGACGTATTCCACCGGTCGATCCGCGAGTTCGACGAGGTCCACGACGCCGGCGGCATGTTCTACGCGATGATCATGACCGTCTCCAACCACATCCCGTTCAAGTACCCCAAGTCCATCGACATCCCCTCCGGCATGCTCGGCGCCGTCAAATACACCGACTACGCGATCGGGCAGTTCCTCAAGGAGGCCGCCGCCCGGCCGTGGTTCAAGGACACCATCTTCGTCATCACCGCCGACCACTGCCAGCGGCACCTGGCCCGCGAGCCGGAGGCCCCGGCCGTCAAGTTCCACATCCCGGCGATCATCTACGCCCCCGGCCTCGTCAAGCCCCAGCGCTACGACGGCGTGTGCAGCCAGATCGACCTGGTGCCCACGGTGCTCGGGCTGATGCACACCAGCTACGAGAGCAGGTTCTTCGGGCAGGACGTCCTGCACGCGCCCCCGGACCGCGCGTTCCTGGGCATGCCCACCGACCTCGCCCTGCTGATCGGCGACCGCAAGACCGTCCTCTCACCCGGGCGACAGGCCAGGTGCTTCCACGTCGAGCCGAACGAATACGAAAAACGCATCAACGTGAATCCCGACGACCTGGAGAAGGCCATCACCTACTACCAGGGGGCCGGCATCCTGCTGAAAGACCGCCCCAACGACGCCCGGTGAACGGCGGGGGGATCAGCGCGGCGACGGCGTCGGCGGACGGTAGCCGGCGGCGAGTTTCTGCTTGTTCAGGTAGACGATCGTCGCGGTCACGGCGTCGTTGTATTCCTCGCTCAGCGGCGTGGTCTGGGTAAACTGACGGAACACGCCGGCTCCGACTCAAAGCGGTGGCTGCGCTGCCGCACTCCACAAGAAGACATTCGTTCTCATCAACCGATGTCAACGCTTCGACCGGATGAGCCTGACTTTAGGATTCCCAACTCCTTGACTTCCCCCGGATGCGTCGTAACCTCTAGGCGGAGAGGGGAGCGCGGGGACCAACGAAAGGCACACCATGAACCTCGGGCGAACGGCGGTGCTGGCGGCGATGGCGGCGGGCGCGGCGACCATGCTGGTCGGCTGCCCGCACGACGAGTACTCGGTCGAACTCTGGCCGAAGGGCCAGGAGATCCGCCGGCACGTCGTCGTGCGGCACGGGGAAAACGCCGACAGCGCGAACGTCCCGACCACCACGTCCGACACCGACAAGGCGCATCGCGACCAGTTCGGCGGCGACCTCGGCGGCAACAGCGGGCGATACTGGAACTATCCGTCCGAGTTCGGCAGCGCGAGCGCCTACCTGGAGCGCATCCGCGGCATTGAGGACCAGGCGACGGCGCTGGAGGACCAGAACAAGGCGATCGATCGGCTGGCTGACTTCGTGCTCGCGTGGTCGAAGAAGCAGTTCGGCAAGGAACGCGAATATGCGAAGCTGGCTGACGCGATCGACAAGCAGGCCCGCAAGGACCTCAAGAACGTGATGCTGCTGGCGTGGATGGCCGACGTCGGCAAACGGTTCGCCACCACAGGCCCGGACGACCGGGCGGCGCAGATCGCGATGGCCCGCGCGGCCCACTATCTCATCGAGCACGACTATATCACGCAGAGCGATGTCCCGCTCCTGACGACCAGCCAACCCGATGGCGAGAAGGCCGAGGCCATCAAAGCCTTCGGTCACCGGCTGCTGGCGCGTAAGGCCGGCCTGACCGACAAGGCGTTCATCGAGAGACTGGCGGCGATGGTCGGCGACTGGGAGAAGACGCAGAAGTCGTTCGAGGACTTCGTGGCCGACAACTCCGAGTTCAAGAAAGCCCACAAGGCATGGGCGAAGCGGCACCCGGACAAGAAGCCGGCGCCCGCAACCGCCCCGCAGACGGACGAAGACCCCGAGCCGACAGTGAGCAACTGGCTGATCGAGCCGGCGTTCGCGAGCGCCGTCAACCTGATCGACCTCGGCACGCCGGACGATTTTGCGATCACGCTCCACGTGCCCGTCAAGCCATGGTTTACCGACGGCGAATGGAACGAGGCCGCCCGGACGGTCACATGGAAGTTCACGTTCCCCAAGACGGAGAAGGGCGTGCCGGCTGCCTGTCACGCGGTGTGGATGGCGCCGGACGAGAAGGGCCAGACGGAGAAGTTCGGCCGGGTCGTGCTCACCGGCAACGAACTGATGAGTTACTGCATGTGGCGCAACTCGCTGACCAACGCGGAGGCCGCCGAGTGGACGAAATTCCTGGCGACGCTGAAACCCGCCGCCGACAACACCGCGCTGCTGGAGGCCTTCCGGTTCTCCGCCGGCGCGAAAGGCTGGCCGGAAGGCGCCGTGCTGCTGCGCAACGCGCTGCTGACGCCGACGACGACCCGCGGCGAGGAGTGAACTCCAAGAGGTCCGATTCGTGGAACGGAAACTCATCTGGCTGGGCCTGTTTGTCGGAGCGACGGCTGGGAACTTCGTGCCGCTCCTGTGGGGCGGGAGTGCGATGTCGATGTCCGGCCTGCTGTTCTCGCTCGTGGGAGGATTCGCGGGCATTTGGCTTGCGTACAAGATCGGAAGCTCGCTGTAGCGAGATGAGATACCTGGTGACGAACGGACATTCAAAAAGCGACCCGCCGGTCGGGGCGGGCCGCTCTTGCGTTTGCTGACCGCTGAAAGCTGAAAGCTGACCGCGTCCTCTATTCTTCTTCCGCCTCTTCCTTCGGCTTGTGGGCGGCGATGATCTGCTGCTGCACGTTGCCCGGAACGGCCTCGTAGTGGCTGGGCTCCATCGTGTAGCTGCCCTGCCCGCCCGTGACCGAGCGGAGCTGGCTGTTGTACTGCATCACCTCGGACAGCGGCACCTGCGCCCGGATCACGCTCAGGTTGCCAGGCAGCGTGTCCATGCCGATGATCCGGCCTCGCCGGCCGTTCAGGTCGCCCGTAATGTCGCCCATCTTCTCCGACGGCACGACCACTTCGAGGTTTACGATCGGCTCGAGGATGACCGGGTGGGCCTTGAGCACGGCGTCCTTCATGGCGTTTCGCCCGGCCGTGCGGAACGCGATTTCCTTGCTGTCCACCGGGTGGTGCTTGCCATCGGTGACGGCCACCAGGATGTCCTGGAGCGGATAGCCGGCCAGCACGCCGCCGACCATCGCGTCCTTCACGCCCTTCTCCACCGCGGGCAGGTACTGGCCCGGGATCGACCCGCCGAAAATCTCGTCGACGAACTCGAAGCCGGCCCCCGCCTCCCGCGGCTCCACCCGCAGATACACCTCGCCGAACTGGCCCGAGCCGCCGGTCTGCTTCTTGTGGCGATGGTGGCCGTCCGCCTTCGTCGTGATCGTTTCGCGATACGGAATCTTCGGCTGCCTGGTCTCGACGTCCAGGTTAAACCGCCGCTTCATCTTGGAGAGCACGACCCGCAGGTGCAGATCGCCCAGCCCGCTGATCTTCAACTCGCTGGTTTCGCGATCGTGCTCAGCCTTGAGCGTCTGATCTTCCAGCACGATCTTGGCGAGGGCTTCGGAGATCTTGGTCTCGTCGCCGCGGTTCTTCGGGGTGATCGCCAACGCGTACATCGGCGTGGGCATGGCCGGCATCCTGATCGCCACCGTGTCCTGGTTCGGGTCGTGGATGATCGAGCCGTACTTCAGGTCGTCGACCTTGGCGACGGCCCCGATGTCGCCGGCCACCAGCATCGGCGCGTCTTTGTTCTCTTTGCCGAACACCTTGAACAGGTGGCCGGCCTTCTGGCTCTTGCGGTTGTCGTCGACGACGAACATCGTGTCGCTCTTGATCGCGCCGGAGAGCACACGGAACAGGCAGAGCTTGCCGACGAACGGATCGGCGGTAACCTTGAACACCTGCGCCAGGACCGGGCCGTCGGCCTTGACCGGCAGCGGCACTTCCTTCGCCTCTTCGCCGGAGCCGAGGATCGAGACGCGCCCCTTTCCCGTCACCGGCGACGGAAAATACGCCGCGATCGCGTCGACCAGCGCCTTGAGCCCGACCTTGTCCCTCGCGTCGGTGAACAGCACCGGCACCACCAGGCCGAGCGCCATCGCCTTGGTGAGCGTGCGGATAAGCTCAGCCGGCGGGATCGTTTCGCCGCCCAGGTAGCGCTCCATCATCGCCTCATCGGCCTCGACGATGGATTCCATCAACGCCATGCGGGCCTCTTCCACGTCGCCCAGGTCGCTCTCGCCCTTGGCGCCCTCCGCCAGCACATTCACCACGTCCTTCCCGCCGCCGGTGGGGACCGTCAGCGGCTTGCACGCCTGGCCGAACGACTCCCGGATCGTCGTCATCAGCGTGGGCAGGTCCACGTTCTCCGCGTTGATCTTGTTGATGACCAGCGCCCGCGCCAGCCCTTCCTTGCCCGCCGCCTCGAACAACCGGCGGGTGTTCACCTCGAGCCCGCCGCTGGCCGACACGACGACTACCGCCGTCTCCACCGCGCCCAGCGACGCCAGGGCCGGCCCGATGAAATCGGGATAGCCCGGCGTGTCGAGGATATTGATCTCGACGCCGTTATTGTTGAGGAACACGCCGGCCGCGTCGATCGAGTGGCCTCGCTCTTTCTCCTCGTCCTCAAAATCGGAGATGGTGTTGCCTTCCTCGACAGTGCCGATTCGGCTGGTGAGCCCGGCCATGTTGGCAAGGTTCTCGACGAGCGTGGTCTTGCCCGTTCCGCCGTGCCCGACCAGTGAAATGTTGCGAATCAGTTCCGGGTTCGTCACTGCCATGCGAATCGTCCTTTCCGTCCGCCGAACGTGATAAAAGGCTCGCCGCAAAGTCAAACGATAGACGGGCCAGTATAGCGAGTGCCATCGCCCAGACAAGGGGCTTTTCAGCCCTTCGGCGGCCCCGCCCGCCGGCCCGCCGAGCGCGTTGCGACGACGTTCGGTGGCGGGGTCGGAAGTCCGTTTTTCGGGTTGCCCGGCGGATGCGTGCTCGACGGCACGGATGTATATCCTTTTGTGGAGTGCGGTGTCGTAACCGGCCGCCTCGGCTGCGTTCCCTCGCAGACGAGGCGGCCGGCGGAGGCACCGCTTTACGCGGCCGGAACGTCTCGCCGGCCCGCCAAAGCGGTGCCTCGACCGCCTGCGGCGATCTCGACACCGCACTCCACAAACAACGAAGAATCAACACCGCCACCGGACTTTGTCGCACCCTTCGCTTGGATCCGGTTCAAGCCGCCTATTGACGCCCCGCGGGGCACACGCTAACGTAGACTCGCATGTGCCACATCCGCGGGCGGATGCGGGGAGTCCAAGGCTGTTCACCTCATCGGCGAAGGAGACACCATGAAGCGTTTGATCGCGATTGTGCTGTTCGTGGCTGTTGGATGCATGGTCCCCATGACCGGCTGCAAGAAGGACGAAGGCACGAAGCCGGCCAAGAAGGTCAAGGCGCCGCCGGCCAGCCAGCCGGTTCGCCCGGTCACGACCATGCCTGCTGACCGGAGCTGATCGCCCAGTCCAGGTGCGCATAGCTTTTCCACCCCCGCCGGCCGCCAACGCCGCCGGCGGGGGTTTTCGTGCGCCTGCAAGTCCATCTCCAAGGAGGGATTCATGATTGTCCTGGCGATACTGGGCGGGGTGATCATCGTCAGCCTCGTCTTCCAGACGTTTGCGATGTGGCTGTCCACGAGAATCTGCCGGGTACCCGGCGTGGGAATCAGCCGGGCGGTGATCGCGGTGTTGCTGATTACGGCGATCGGCCTCGGGATCACCGTCGCCACCTGGTCGCTCGGGGCAAATACGTTGGCAATGTCGATCTTCACTTTAGCCCTGAACATCGCACTCCAGATCACCCTGTTTCGCTGGCTGTTTCGTACGGGCATTGGCAAGGCAACGCTGGTCTGGTTGTTAATGATCGGGATCGGAGTTTCCTTGGCCCTGCCAGGCGCACTCATCTTGCGGGCGAAGGTGCTGGAGTCATTCATCGTCTCAGCCGGAAGCATGCACCCCACCATCCGCGGTCCGCACATTCAGACCACCTGCCCAAAGTGCAAGTTTCAGTTTGACGCCCCGCTCGCCGTGGAGTGGCACGACCTCCGTCGCGCTCCCGTCGTCTGCCCCCAATGCCACGATCTATTCGACGCCAAGGGCCGAGGGGCGAGCGCCGACCGGTTCATGGTCTACAAACTGGACAAACCGAAGCGATGGGATATTGTCGCGTTTCGCAATCCGCTAAACCAGCGCGAGAACTACATCAAACGGTTGGTCGGCCTGCCCGGCGAGACCGTCGAGATTGCCAACGGCGAGGTGGTGATCAACGGCAGGCCCGAGCCAAAACCCGCGGGGCTGGATGTGAAGTACCTAGCCGCCTCCGAGATCAAATCCCTGCCATCGAGTATGCGATCGCTACCCGCCCGCGTGACACTTGGCGAGAATGAATACTATATGCTCGGCGACAACACCGAGGCGAGTTCCGATTCCCGATTCTGGGGCACGCAGGGCAAGGCCCGCGACGGCGCGATTCCCGGCGACCTGTTCATCGGCGTGGTTCGCCTGACCTACTGGCCGCCGAGCCGGTGGCGGACGTTCTGAGTTTCTTCCGGTGACGGGACGCGAAGTTGCCCCCGCTCCCGGAATCTGCGATTCCGGGCTTGGCCAAGCCCGGAACCATAGGTTCCGGGTGCCTGAAGACGGACGGACAGGTTACACCCCGAACCGCTTCGTATCCGCCTCGACCAGCTTGCGTTTCTCCGCCGGCAGGTCGGCTTCCGCCAGCAACCGCTTCAGGCCGTCGGCGAACATCGGGGCGGCGAACTCGCTCGACCAGGTGCGGTTGGCCCAACTGCGGTTCTTCACCGTCTTGAGGAACCCCTCGAACTCGCCGAAATACGAACCGTAGATGTGGAAGCTGTCGGCGCAGTGAATGTACCGCCCCGCCCGGATCGGCCGGCCCAGACGCTTGCTCAACTCCTCAGCCGCCATCCGCTGAATATCCGTGAACGCGAACATGTTCATGTACGCCGCCTTGTAGGCGTCGTTCGAGCGCATGTGGACGTTGAGGTACAGCCGATCGTCCAGGATGCGGAACCACAGTCGCTGTAGGCAGGCCGGGTCGCCGATGCCCAGGTCGTTCCACACCTGCCAGGTGACCGCCTGGGCCCGCCGCGTGTGCGGGGCCTCAGCCAGCTTGTCGATAGCCCTTTCGATCTGGTTGAACACGCCTTTGCCCGGCACGGCGTAGCGGTACAGCCGCTCGTGATACGTGTATTCCCACTTGCCGGCGGCTGGGTCGATCCAATGGTCATGTACGCCGTGGACGACCTCCTGGCGATAGACCTCCAGGTCCTCCAGGCCGCCCGGGAACGCCCGATGGATTCGCGGCTCGGCGAACGGGTCCGCCACGACGATCACCATCACGGAGTCCCGGCTGGGCGGATCGCCCGGCTTGTCGTATTCCGTGCGGAACAACTCGCCGTGCTCCCAACACTCCAGGACGGCCCGCTCCCAGCCCTCGGGCAGCGAGTTGGCCTGGATCATCCGAACCGCCGACATCATCCCGTCTGTGCTCACGCGAGG
>JAQTVL010000158.1 GCA_028706835.1 Phycisphaerae bacterium
CGGCGTCGGCGCCGGCGACCGCGGCCTGGAGGTACTTGGCACTGGCCGCCACGCGACCCAGTTCCTCGCCGGTGCGCTTCAGTTGAGCGTCGATGGTCTTCGTCAGGTTCTCCACCTTCGACCCGTCCGGCAGGGTGACGATCTCGCCCGACAGCACCTTGTCCGCCGCGGCGATCGCCTGCTTGTAGTCCGCCTCGGCGCCTTCGATGGCCCGAATCCGGCCCTGGGTGGCCGCCACCGCAAGCTCCGCCCGGGCCTTCTCGTCCGGGATCTTGCGCAATGCCATCACGAACTTCGACGGCGCGCCCGGATTGTCCGGGTTCGACGTCGCCGTCGCGTCCACGTCCTTCAGCACCGTCTCGCGGAGCTTGACGTTCACCAGCGTCTCGGCCTGGGCGTCGAGGTCCGCGGCCTGGCTGATCAGGTCCTGCGCCGCCACCTGCCGCAGGGCGGCGTCGGCCAGCGCGGCCAGTTGCTCCTGCGACAGCTTCATCTGCTCGGCGGCGGCCCTGGCGGTGTCGGCGGCGGTCTTGTCGGCTTGGCCCTTGGCGTCCTTCGCCTGGGCGGCGTCACGGAGGTCCTTGGCCTTCTTGTCGAGGTCGGCGATCTGCTGCTGTGAGTCGGCGAGTTGCTTCTGGAGGTCGGCCTTCTGAGTGCCCAGCGTGGCCAGTGCATCGGTGAACATCTGGCGGGCACTTTGCTTGCGGCCGGCCACTCGCTCCTGGTTCTTCAGGAAGCCGGCGGCTTGCACCGCGAAGGAGAAGTTTTGGCGGATGTCAGCGACGGCTTCGAACGCCCGCAGGCCCTGGAAGTCGCCCTTCTGGAGCAACACAGACCCGAGTTGGGCCTTCGCGGGCCAGTAGTTCGGCTGCTTGGCGATCAGCGATTCGAGCGTCGCCTGGGCCTTGCTGAGAGACTCGGTGACAAGCTTGTCGCGGTCAGCCGGCTTGAGGCTTTGCGACCCGAGGGTTTGTGGAACGGTCTCGATCGCCTTGGCGGCCTGGTCTTGCTCGGCCTGCGCCTCGCGTGCCGCCTTGCGTTCGGCTGAGTCCTCGCAGCCGACAACCAGCGCCAGCGTAAGCAACGCCGCCATCAGACCGCTTCGCCGCAGTGCGTCAGAAGTCATTCAGGATCCTTTCGCCCGGCGTGGGCCGAGCCGAACCCACATCGCTTGCTGACCCCGTCGAATGCCTGATTATGCTCGCGGGTAAGGCCTTGTGTCAACGGTTTTTGCAGCCGAGACGGCCATCACTATCGGGCCGCCTTCTTCGGCTCCTTCACTGTCGCCGGCGGCGGCGTCAGTTCGCCCAGTGGATACACGGCCATCCGCTCCACCGCCAGCCTGCTCTGCCCCAGCACGTGGACCACCTGCTCGACCTTGGCGACGTGGGCGATCTCGGCCAGCGAATGGGCATCGGCCGGGAGCGGGTCCGCCAGCACCCACGCGTGAGCGTGATACTTCAGATCCTTGCCCGAGGCTGCGTCCGCCAGGTTCACGTAGAACCCTCGCGCCAGCACTTCCTTGCCCGTTGCGTCGTCGCCGACACGGGCGGGGTCGACCGCCACGGCAAACAGCAGCACCCACCGCCCTTCCAGCACGATCGTCGGATGGAAATACTCATCGCGGAACTTCTCGCCCTGGATCGGCTGGCCGAACATCGGCGCCTTCTTCAGCGCGGTCGCCTCCAGCCGGCTGGCCTTGGCCAACAGGATCGTCGCCCCGGACCCGACACGCCGGGCGAGCAGTTCCTGGAGCGAAACCTCCGGCCCGCCGCCGGGCAGGTCCCTGCCCACGGGCGAGCGGGCGATGCTCATGCCCATCGCAAACGGCGTGGCAAAGACCTCCTTGGCCTCCACCGTCGGAAACCCCGCAGCGGCGTCGGACGTACGGATGAACGTCCGCCCGAACAGCGTGAGCATCTCGCCGGCCGACTCCGCCGACCCGGTGGTCCCGCACCCCAGCGCCGCCAGAAAGTCGGTCGGGCGGAACCGCTCAAACTTGTCAACGGTACACTGCCCCGCCAGCACGTCCTTCACGTCGCCGGCGACGAACACCCCGCCGGGTTTCGGCGCCGCCACCGAGCAGCCGGCCAGCAGCAGTATGACGCTCGCCGCAACGATCCACCGTGGAATCCTGGGCATGATTGCACTCCTACCTGTTCATCCACTTCGCCCGCGACGCCCGCATCACGCCGCCCTGGGCATCGACCGGGGCGACAAAGTACGTCCGCTCGCCGCCCGGCCCGTCGGTCGCGCGGTCGATCCACGCGTTGCCGCTGCTCGGCCAAACCTGCTGCCGCAGCAGCGGACCTATCTCGGATGTCGCCTCCGCCCCGTTTAGCCGCAGGACCGAAGGTCCGCGCTTCGCCGTCCCATCTGCACGAAACACCAAATACCCCTCGACATCCGCCGGCTGCGCCGGCGTCCACCACAGCATCACCGTGCCGTCCGGGCGGCGGTGGGCAGTCACCGTCAGTTCGTGCTCGCGCGACGACGTGGCAAGCCCAGCCAACTCCGGCTGTGTCGTCGCGTCAGGCTGGCTGCCCGCAATGTCCGGCTGCGAACCGGCTGCGGGCCCGGCAATCCGCGCGATCGCCCGTCGCACGTGGGCCCGCAGGTCCGCGCTCTCGTCGTCCGCCACCCGCCGCAGCAGCAGCGCCTTCGCCTTCGGGTGCCGTGACAGGCCCAGCCCGTCGACCGCAGCCATCCGTTCAGCCAGCGGTATCTTATGACTCTCGACAACCAATTCGACGATGTCGCGCGATTCCGGCGTGCCCATGCGGGCCAGCGCGGCTGTCGCCGCCGACCGCACCGCGACCGAGTCGTCCCGCGACAACTGGTGCGCCGCATCAGCCGCGGATATTCCGCCCAGCCGGCCGATCGCGTCGGCGAGCATCATCCGTAGCGGCGCGTCCGCCTCGGGGATCGTCAGGATCAACACCTCGCAACTGATGGACAGCCCGCTCTGGCCAAGCCCGTCGGCGGCCCGCCACCGGGCCGCCGGCGACTTGTCGACGAGCAGCCGGGTGAGCGCCTTGGCAGCCGGCTCGGAGCCGACCCGGCCGAGCGCGTCCGCCGCCGCCAGCGCGACCTGGGGCAGATCGGCGACGACCATCTCAGCCAGCCGCTCGATGGCGGCGTCGTCGGACTCCATCCAGCCGAGCGCCTCCGCCGCCAGCATCCGCACGATCGTGTCGTCGCTTTTGGTCGCGTCCAACAGCGTCGCCCGGGCACGGGCGGCTGCAAGCGCAAACGCCGCAGCCGATCGGACCGAACCCGGCTGCTTCGCATCGTTTAGTAGTCCCGAAAGGAACGCCTCCGTGCCATCGCCGCCGAGTTGGCCGACCGCCCAGGCCGCAACTGCCCGGCCCGCCTCGCTTCCCTGCGGCGCGTCGCCGCGGATCGCCCCGGCTGCATCGGTCACGCGGGCGGCCCCGAGCACGATCACCGCAGCCGGCCAAACATCGCTGGTCGCGCCGCCAGCCGGGAGTTTCAGGTCCGGCGGGTCCTCCAGCAGCGACGACAACAGCGTCGTCCTGCCGACCGGCTGGTAGGCTAGCGCGTCCGCCTCCAGTTCCGCCAGCGCGAGATACGCCACGCGACGAACGTCATCCTCCAAGTCGCGACAGGCCGCCGCCAGCGGCACAGCCGCGAGCGGGCAGCGAGAGGCCCGAAGTTCCTCGACGCCCGCCAGCCGATCGCGCATCCAGTTGCTCGCGAGCTTCTTCGTGGCCGCGGCCACCGCGGCCTTATCCTGCCGGCCGAACACCGCAACCTGGTGCTTCCACTGCCATTTCGTATTGAGGGCCGACGCAAGTTGGTCCAGCAGGTTGGCGACGGGGACTTCCTCGTCGACGGCGAAAGGCCCAACCGGAACGCCGGCCGCCGGGTCGACCACGCCCGCTGCCGCCGCCCATCGCAGCCCGCACTGCCGGGCCGCCAGGTCGAGCGCCTCGGTGACAGTGACGCACTCGCGCGGGATGCGCACCCGCCGATCCGGCGACAGCGCCGGCGGGGCGTCGTCATGCTTGGCGAACAGCCCGCACCCGCCGAGGAGCAGCGCGACGGCGAGCGTGAGAAGTTTCGGGACAGAACCACATCGCCCAGGCATCCGTGCAACCTCCTGCATCCGCGAGCCGTCATGGTTACACGAAAACAGAATCACTGTCGAGAGAATCGTGCGACGAAACAGGAAATGCGAAGAGGCAAGCGTACGCCAACGCGGTGGCAGTCGCTTGCCTCTTCGCATTCTGCAATTCCGAATTCCGTAGTTTCTACACCGTCAGCTTCTTGAACTGCGGCAGGTGGTTCTTGTTCTTGAGCAGCATCTCCTGCACCATCTTCTTGATCTCCGCCAGGCTGAGCACCGCGGCGCTCAGCGGGTCGTAGATCACCGACTGGTAGACCAGCGTCGGGTCGCCGGTCAACGCCGCTTCGACGGCCATTTCCTCGACGGCGACGCTGATGTTGTTCAGGGCCGCGCACTGCGGCGGCAGGGCGCCCACGTGGATCGAGTTGAAGCCGCGCTTGTTGGCCAGCACCGGCACCTCGACGCAGACCCCGTTCGGCAGGTTGGTGATCAGCCCGGTGTTCGGCACGTTGCCGTGGAACAAATACGGCTCGCCGCCGAGGCGGGCATTGACGATGGAGGCTGCGTATTCGTGGCCGCGGTCCAGGCTCATCGGAGCGCCCTTGGCGAACCACTTCTTGACGTCCGACTTCCACTCCCGGTTCCGCCGCAGGTATTCCTTGAGGATGTAGGCGTACTCGCCCGCGTTCCAGTTGCTCTTCTTCTTCGGCGTGCAGTATTTCTTAATCAGTTCCGGCCGCTTGCGGAACCACCAGTTGTACTCGCTGTTGTGCCCGGACGACTCGGTCACGTAGTAGCCGAGCGCCCTGAACATCTCGTTGCGGACCAGTTCCTTCTCGTAGATTTCCTTTTTCGCGACGGCCTTGCGGATGGCCGGGTAGGCGTCTTTGCCGTTCCGCTTGAATTCCACGTAGAACGCCTGGTGGTTGATCCCGCCGCAGACGTAGGTGATCTCGTCCATGGTCGCGCCGATCCAGGTGGCCAACATGTGGGCCGTGCCCTGTACGCTGTGGCAGAGGCCCGTGACCTGAATCTTCGAGGTCCGCTGCATGGCCCGGCAGAGCATGGCCATCGGGTTGGTGTAGTTGAGCAGGATGGCGTTGGGGCAGCAGCGTTCCATGTCCTTGACGATGCTGACCATGACCGGGATGGTCCGCAGCGCCCGAAAGATGCCGCTGACGCTGCGCGTATCGCCGATGTTGGTATCCACGCCGTACTTCTTCGGGATCAGGATGTCGTGCTGCCAGACGCTGGTGTCGCCCGCCAGGATGGTACACATCACCGCGTCGGCCCCGGTGAGCGCCTCGCGGCGGTCCAGCGTCGCAACGATCTTGGCCGGGTAGTTGCCGCGGTCCACGATGCTCTGGCACGCCCGCCGCGCGAAGTCCAGCCGCTCCTTGTTCACGTCCATCAGGACGAGCGTGGCGTCTTTGAGCAGCGGAAACGTGAGGATGTCGCGCACCAGGCCGCGGGTGAATCCGAGGCTGCCTGCACCGATGAATGTGATTCGTGCCATGTGGGTCCTGTCCTTGTGTTGAATGTGCCGCCCGATCCAGCGGACGGGTCGCGTATTGTAAGGCGAGCCGCTGCCCGGCTGCACCAGGAATTTTCAGCCGGCCCTGTGGCGGCGTTCATTTACGCTTGACGCCGGGCCTGTAGATTGGCTATATATGCACAGTCTCGGGCGATTAGCTCAGTTGGCTAGAGCGCTTCCTCGACACGGAAGAGGTCACAGGTTCAAGTCCTGTATCGCCCAGTGGCGGATTCTTCCCCAACCCCAAGTCAGCAGCGGTTCTGCGTGTCTCGCGATCACGTAACGCGGGCGGGCCGGCGGTTCCGCCGTCAGTTGGCCGGTTTGGGGGCATCGGCGGGGCCAATCGGCAGTTTGATGACCATGGGGCGGGGCTGGCCGCCCGACGACGGAGCATTCAGCTTCTCCTTCTGCGGGTCCGTATCGTCCGCCCGCACGAAGGACGCCATGGCGAACAGGCCGGCCATCCGCAGGACTGCCAGGGGATCGGAGCGTTGGTGGAATCTCATGACGGGCCTCCCGGAGAGTCGTGTAAGGATGACACTACCCGTCCTCGGTCCGACGGTCAGGGCGCGGCGCAGTCAGCCGTGGCCGTCGGCTGGAAGGCCACCACGACCACCCGGTGGTTGCTGGTGTCGGTGACGAAGAGCTTGCCATCCGCCACCGAGACATAGCCGGCGCCGGCGAAGGCGATCGCGGGCTCCAACAGCTTACTGCCCGGGCCGGCGGAGTCGACGTTTCCGTATCGGCCGATGCGGGCAAGCTGATTGCCGTTGGTGTCGAGCATCTCGACCGAGAAGCGGAACGGGTTCGGGGCGAACACCCGGCCATATTCGTCCACCGCCAGTTGCGAGTTGTAGCAGGCGCAGCCCGGGTCGGGCATCAGGCCGTCGCCGGAACTGGGGATGATACCCATGCCGGGGTAACGCCACATGGCCCCGGCCACCTTGACCTCATAGCCGAGGTAGGCTGAGCGATAGGATGCCGCGTCGGCTGGCGCGTTCGCCAGTTTGTCGGTCGGCTTGGGCTCGCCGTAGGCGGGGACCTTGAGGTTCCACGGGTGCTGGCCATAGACGGCGCCGCCGGCCGGGGGGAACTTGAACACGGCGCCCCAATGCCACAGGTACGGGTTGTAGTAGGCGTAGCACCAGGGGGCTTCCCGCTCCGGCCCACGCCAGTAGGTCCAGGTCTTGGCAGTAACCTTGCCCATGAAGGCTGCGGGGAACGGCTTGTCCGCGGGCTTGAGGTTCATGCCCTGGTAGATGTTGCCGGCGACGTCCACGCCCAAGCCGCATTCGCCATAGCCCAAGCCGTCAAGGATATTCTCCTTGGCCAGCTTGCCGTCCGGGCCGTAGACGTCCACTCGTTCGCCGTAAGAGTCGGCTTTGCCGTAGTTCGAGTTGCGGGAGACGTAGACGTTGCCCTTAACGTCCACGCAGAGGCCCGGCATGCCCATGTTCGGTCCGAAGCCGCGGTAGCCCTTGGTCTCGATCTTGTTCGATCCGAGGCCGGAGAAAGCCAGCGGCGAGCCCTTCGGGTCGAACCGATAGACGGCGTTGTCCCGGCCGCCCATGACGTACACATTGCCGTCGCGGTCCAGGGTCACGTAGGTGCCCTTGCAGAACTTTGACTTCTTGCCGCTGGCCAGGTCCACCTGATAGACATTGACCTCGCCGTTCTCATAGACCAGGGCGCGGTTGCGGGCGGGGTCGCCGGCGATGTAGGTCGGATGGTGCATCGAGTTGTCGTTGTCAACCCTCTCGCCCTGTTCGAGGGCCGTCCCCTTGTCCAGCACCGGGCAAAGCCCGCCGGGGCCGCCGGCCCAAAGCCTGGCGGGCGCAGCCGACGGGTCCAGCGTCATCACGTTCTTGCCTCGGAGGTCCAGTCTGGCGACTTCCTTCGGCTCGTCCTTGCCCCACGGGGCGAACTTGCGGAGCGTCGAATCGTCGCCTACCAGCCGGCCCCACTTGGGCTGGATGGTGCAGGACATGACGTAGATGTCGCCGCTGGCTGAATGAACCATTACCTGGTGTGGCTTGTCGGCCGGAAATTTGCCGAGAAGTTTGCCGTCAGCCGAGAACACCATCACTCGGTTGTTGCCCCAGTCGCAGACGTAGAGGTTGCCGGCTTTGTCCGTGGCCAGCCCCGTCGGATTGTTGAAGTGCGTGTCGTCGGCGCCGGGCTCGTCCTTGCCAAGCCACAGCCCGCCCGCCTCCTTGTCGGACCACTTCAGCCGCAGCACACCGTTCCGCTTCGCGGCATACCGACTATATGTGCCGACCGACACGTACGCCCATTCGCCGTCCGGGCTGACCGCCACGTGATCGAACAACCCGGCGGTTCCTTCGCCCGCGCCGCCCAGCATGCGCTCGGACCCCTTGCGGAGTTGCGGGCCGACGAAGCTCACGCCGTCCGGCGCCCCGCCCTCCGGGTGCAGCGCCAGCAGGTAGCGCGGCGAGCCCTGCTCCGCCATCGTCCCCACCGCGCTGACCATCACCAGGCATCCCTTCGGGCTGAAGGCCATGGTCTGGTGGTGCATGCCGTTGATCAGCGGATAGTTGGTGCGCGCCAGGGCGTTGTGGATGAGCGGCAGCCGCTCGCCCTCGACCTCCAGCATGCCCACCCCAGCCATGCGATCCTTGGGCGTGTTGGCTGCGTAGGGAATGATGGTCCTCAGATACTTGCCGTTCTTGTCGAGCACGCGCATGTCCGTGCCGCCGCGGAAGGACTCGGACATGAGCACGAAGAGCTCGCCGCCGGCGCCCACCGCCAGGCCGACGATCCCGGGCAGGCAGTTGCCGTCGAAGCCGGCGTACTTGTCGAGCCGGGGCTTGAGGCCGGCCGTCACCCGGACCTTGAGGCCCCCGCCGGCCGCGGGCTTGCCGGTGTCGTCTTTCCGGTCCCAGGGGATCTCCTGGGCGAGCGAGTCCTTCTTGAAGGGCTCGGGGGCGTTCTTGCCGAGGAGCCCCGCGGCCAGGTGGCGCACGACCTTCCCGCCGCCGTCGACCACCGCCACCTCCACGTCCGATGGCGCGGAGAGCGCGAAGCTGATCTTCACCTTGTCGCCGGCCGCCTCCGCCTTGGGCGCGGCGGCGAACTTGACCTC
>JAQTVL010000159.1 GCA_028706835.1 Phycisphaerae bacterium
CGAACTGGCTGTGTTTGAATTCCCAGAATACTGCAAGCCGGGATACGTTCCGTTCGCGTTCACGGCCGGGGGCGACTATTGGTGTTGGGCGCCGCACCTCGGCGAGACCGGACACGCGCCCGTCCTGCTGTGTTATCACGACTGCAACGAAGCGGATTTCTGGGCGCCGGATCTAGCCGGCACCGCCTATCGTCAAGTGCTCTATCATTGTGCTGAACCTGCGACGACCCAGGACGAACGGCAGTTTCGCTGTCGCTTGTTGCGGCGATATGTCCAGGACCTGCGCCCGATCTGGCGTGCGGGATGGCTCGATAGGATTCAATGCCTTGCTGCGAAATCGACTGCGGACGAGCGGTTGCTGGCATGGGGCGAAGCACAAGGCATTATCGCCGCCGACTTGGGTTCGCAATACGTAGAGCGTCGCATCCTCTGGATGGAAGACTGACTGTCCAGACTGGAACCCCGCATTGCCCGCTATGATGCTCACTTGGCCCTTGGCACTCGGCACTCGGCACTTGTATCATGTCATCGTGACCGCCGCCCACGAACACAATGTGCCCGGCCGGACGCAGGACTCCTGCGACGACCTGCCGCGGCTGCTGGAAGTCGCCCGCCGGCTGGCGGCCACCAGCAACCTGAACGAACTGCTCGAGTTGATCCTCGACCAGGCCAGGCTGCTGCTGGACGCCGAGCGGGCGAGCATCTTCCTCTACGACCCGGCGACGCGGGAACTGTTCGCTCGGCTGGCGACCGGCGTCGAATCGCTGCGGTTCAGCGTCGATCAGGGCATCGCGGGTGCAGCCGCCCGCGACCGGCGGATCATCAATGTGCCCGACGCCTACGCCGATCCGCGGTTCAACCGCGAGGTCGACCGCAAGACCGGCTTCACCACCCGAAACATCCTGTCGCTACCGCTGGTCGACTACCAGGGCGACCTCGTCGGCGTGCTCCAGGTGCTCAACAAACGCACCGGCCAATTCAGTCCCTACGACCAGAGCCTCGCCGAGATGCTCGGCGCCCAGGCGGGGGTCGCGCTCCAGCGGGCCACGCTGTTGGAGCAGGTGATCGAAAAAGAGCGGCTGGAGCGCGAACTGTCGATCGCCCGCGAAATTCAGCAGGCGCTGCTGCCGAAGTCGGACCCGAAAATCCCCGGCTTCGAGCTGGCCGGCTGGAACAAGTCCGCGGACCAGACCGGCGGCGACTGCTACGATTTCTTCGCATTGCGCGACGGCTCGCTGGCGATCACGGTGGCTGACGCCACCGGCCACGGCATTGGCCCGGCGCTGGTGGTGGCGGAGGCGCGGGCCCTGTTCCGAGCGGCGGCGCACTGCATCATCTGTGACATCGCCCGGCTGATGGACCTGGTGAACGGAATCCTCAGCGCGGACCTGCCGGACGACCGGTTCGTGACGGCGTTCTTCGGCATCCTCTCGCCGAGCGACGCGCGGATCCAGTGGTCCAGCGGCGGCCATGGGCCGATGCTGCTCTACCGCGCCAAGGATGATTCGATCCAGTCGTTCAACGCGACGGCCCCGCCGATGGGCATTGCGCCGGAGTTGCCCATGCCGGCCGGCGCGACGGTCGAACTGGCCCCCGGCGACCAGTTCCTCGTGCTGACCGACGGCTTCTTCGAGTTCGCCGACAGCCACGGCGAGCAGTTCGGCATGGATCGCGTGGAGCAGTGGCTGCGTGCCAGCCGATCGATCCCGGCCCACCTGGCCATCCAGCAGCTTCAGGAGCAGGTGTTCGCCTTCGCCGGATCGGCCCCGCAAAAGGACGATCTGACGGCAGTGTTGATACGTAGATGCTAATGAATTGCGGATTTGCGATTGCGGATTTCGGATTTGAAATCGAGGCAAGGTCGCATTTTTCAAATCCGAAATCCGCAATCCGAAATCCGAAATGGGCTTTACGCACATGGACAAGAAGAGGCACAAGGGCAAAGGCACTCCGCACCCGCCTCCGCTGCCGGGCAAGCGCGAGTTTTCCTTCTCGCGCGTGGCCGGCGTTTCGCCCACGGAGTACGCCGCGGTCAGCTCCAGCGCCGTCTTCGCGGTCATCGCCTCGGCTTTCGGGCTGGTCAGCCTCTTCGGATGGGGCTGGTGGCTGATCGCGTCGGCGGCGGGGATGTTCCTGGCGCTGCTGTCGCTCTACTACATCGCCACCAGCGCCGGCACGCTGACCGGCCGAAAGATCGCCCTGACGGCGATCCTCATCAGCGCGGTCGGCGTCGGGCTGGGCGGCGGGCGGCAATTGCTCGACTATCGCCGGGAGCGAAACGACATCGCCCGCGTGCGTACGCTGGCGGAATGGGCGTGCGAGCGCGTCCGGGCCGGCCAATACGAGTCGATCCACGAGCAGCTTTCGCCCGACTTCCGCGAGAACATGCCGCTTGGCTACTGGCGATACGAGTGGCGGCGGTTCTTCGAGGCGAACGGCCAGCCGCGGCGGATCGAGCTGGCGCCCACGGTCTTCCCGGTGCCGACCGGCGAGATTGTCGCGAACGTCAAGGTCTACTTCGAAGACCGGAGTGTCCGCGACGCCGCCGGCCATTTCGGCGAACGAGCCGCCTCCATCCGCCTGGTGTACGCCCAGGTGAAACGCCGAGTGCTCGATGAGGACACCCGCCGGCTGATCGACGCCGCCGGCAGCAAGCCCGACGACTGGCAGCTTATCAGCGTTCCGTCGTTCATCTCGCCGCTGCCGCCGCCGTATCGCGAGCCGATCGTCTGGCCGGCGCCGGGCCGGGTCGAGCGGTTGACGACCCGCCCGGACGGAAACCTGGAGGCGGAGCAGGTCTGGCCGACCTATCCGCCGCCGGTGAAGGACTCGAAAGGCCGGCTGATCGTCGCCGAGGAGCCGCTGCCTCCGCTGGTCCCGCCGGACGGCGTCTACTCGCAGTGGTTCTACGAGCCCTGGCTCCCGCAGCCCGCCCCGCCGAAGCCGACGGGCCACGAGCGCCATCATCACTAACTAGCGAATTGCATTTTCCGGTTTCCGCCTTAGAATCTGACGCTGTGGGCGGGGGGATGGGGACAGGTCCGCGCGATCCGAAAGGGACGCAACCATGGCACTGGACGAGACGCTCTTCGAGGCCGAGGGGTCGATGGAGGCTGCCGTCGAGTATTTCCGCAACGAGCTTCGCGGCGTGCGGACCGGGCGGGCCCACGTCGGGCTGGTCGATCACCTCCACGTCGAATACTACGGCTCCAAGACCGAGCTGCGGCAGATGGCGGCGATCAACACGCCCTCGTCCGACCTGATCGTCATCAAGCCCTTCGACCCCAGCGCGCTCAAGGAAATCGAGCGGGCGATCCTGGCCAGCGACATCGGGCTGACGCCCATGAGCGACGGCAAGATCATCCGGCTGGGCATCCCGCCGCTGTCGGGCGAGCGCCGCCGGCACCTGACGATGCAGGTCAAGAAGATGGCCGAGGAGAGCCGCGTCACCATCCGCAACGCCCGCCGGGACGCGAACAAGGCGCTGGACAAGATGGAGAAGGACAAGTCCGAGGGCGTGAGCGAAGACGACATCAAGCGAGGCAAAGACCAGGTCCAGAAACTGACCGAGCAATACGAAGCCAAGATCGCCGAACTCCTGGTGGACAAAGAGAAGGAAATCGAGAACGTCTGACCTCACTCCCGCAACCACATCGGATAGTCAGATAGTCACCGGCGGGCTTCGTCGTACATCGCCACCACGTTTTCGCACGGAAAGTCGTCGAGCATCAGGTCGTGGCTGGGCGCCAGGCAGAAGCCGCCGCCCGGGGCCATGATCCCGATCACCCGGCGAACCTCCTGCCTCACTTCGTCGGCGGTCCCGAAGGGCAGCGTCTGCTGGTGATCGATGCAGCCGTGGAAGGTCAGCCGCCGGCCGAATTCGGCCTTCAGTTCCGCCAGGTCCATGTCACGCGCCCGGACCTGAACCGGGTTCAGGGCGTCGATGCCCACGTCGCACAAGTCGCCGATGATCGGGCGAATCGAGCCGCACGAGTGAAACATCACCTTCAGGCCCGCCTGTCGGCCAAGGTCGGCGAATCGTTTGACGTGCGGCTTGCAGAACCGCCGCCAGTGCTGCGGCGAGACAAGCATCGCCTGCTGCGTGCCCATGTCATCGCCGAAGAAGAAGATGTCCATGGCGTCGCCAGCCTGCTCGAAGAACCGGGTGGCGAGCTCGTAGTAGAAGTCCGACACCTTGCCCAGGATCGCGTCCATCACCTCGGGGTGGGTGTGCATCCGCTCGAAGAACGTCTCCATGCCCACCAGTTCCGTCGCGTCGGTAAAGACGACCGCCCATGGGCCGCCGATGATCGCGAATTCCCGCCACCGCTCGCACTGCTCGCGCACGCCGGCCAGGTCGAACCAGTCCGCGGTCGGCCAGCCGTCGTACGCCTCGACCTGTTCGACCGAGGTTACGTCCGCCATGGGATGGTTCAGCGGTTGGCCGTAGTACCCTCCGCCGCGGCGGAGGCCCCAGAGGGTGCGATCGCCCAGGTCCGGGCCGACATAGCGCATGTGGACGCGGCGGAAATCGACACCCAGCCGGCGCATCAGCGATTCCTCGTCCGCGACGCGGCAGAGGCGAACAAGCCGGTCGGTGAGCGACGCAGCCGCGCCGTACCAGAGCGGCACGCGATCGGGCTGGCGATGATCGAAGGCTGCCAGGACTCGTTCCTTGGGTGTCATCGCGGCCTCCTCGCTCAAGGGCGTCGTGTCTCAACTGACCGTCGCCGGCGAAAGTCAACGACTCCAGCCCTTGCCGGCGGCCCAGCGCTCGACGTTGCGCAGGAAGGCCTCGGCCTCCTCGCGGGAATAGCTGCCGCCGACGTCCAGCCACACGCCTTCGGGCCGGAGCTGCCGGGCGACCATCTCCGCGTCGCGCATGTCCGCACAGCACACCTGAAGGCACTTGCCGGCCTCCTGGGCCCGGCGGTACACGTCCACCCACCGGGCCGCCGGGCCGTTCCCGGCGCCGTAGATCCATTGCAGGCCGTCAAGCTCGGGCAGGGCGAGCAGCGCCGGCAGGTGTCGCAGCGCTCCCGGCCCGTCCAGGTGGAAGATGTTGCGGTCGAGCTGCCGCATCTCGTCGACGATGGACGGCAGGATGGTCCGCTCGAACTGCCCGGGGGAGATCATGCAGATGAAATCGCAGTTGGTCACATAGGCTGGGCCGTCGTGAAGCGTCGCGGTCCAGGTGGTGCAGGGCTGCCCGGCCGCTCGCACCCGGGCCCATTGGTCCTCGAACATCAGCCGGTAGCCGGCTTCGGTGACGTAATCGCAGGCGGTCCGGACCGACTCGATGTCGTCGGCGATGTCCAGGCAGAGTTCCTGCGGCTCCCGCAGCGCCGCCACCAGGTCGCCGTTGGTGTGCAGGTCGGTCAGGCCGGTGATCCACCGGCCTGCGCCCCGCTCCAGAGACATCTCGATCAGTTTTCGAACCGCGTTCCAGTACGGGTTGTCGAGATTCGGCTTCAAGCTCGGGATATCCCGGCAGGCGCGGGCAATCGGTTTGCTCCAGGCGGTAGGCTGGCTGAATTCGAGGTCGGCGCCGAAGACCGTCGCGCACACCTCCGGCCCCATGTTCGGCCAGAACCGCGGGAACGTGTCGGCGGCATACGTCCCGCGGCAGATCGCCGCCTCGGCCTGGTCCATGCGGTAGTCGAGGTCGAACCAGTAGTCCTGCCAGTTCCCATGCTTCTTCTCCGGCACGGCGACGGCCGGCTTGCCGGACCGTACGCCCAGGGTTACAGGCGGCCGGTCCACGATCTCGCACTTCCACCACGCCTCGAAACGCTCCAGCGTCCTATCGAAGTCCGGCTTGAGTTCCAGTTCCATTCTTCCTTCCTCTGTGCGTGTGGTCCGCCTTCAAGGAACCGCCATCGTCTCGACGGCTGCGTAGCCCAGCTTCACGCGGACGATT
This sequence comes from Phycisphaerae bacterium, assembly GCA_028706835.1. GTDB lineage: Bacteria > Planctomycetota > Phycisphaerae > JAJVII01 > JAJVII01 > STB-87. The sequence continues at coordinate 5,921 of JAQTVL010000159.1, forward strand.
CGTCGGTTCAGCCGATCGCCAACATACACAGATTTGTCGTCGACGGCCAGCGCCTGAGGCCAGGCAAACGCGATGGCGGGGCCGGCGGAGTCCTGATTGCCGTACGAGCCGATCCAGCAGACCTCGTTGCCGGCCGTGTCGATGGCGCCGACGCGGAATCGGCCGGCGTCGCAGAAGAAGCTTCGCCCGAATCCGTCCACGTCCAGGCCGCTCAGCTCGCAGCGGCAGGCAGCGACCGTCCCGCCGGCGCCCCACGAGACGACATTGCTTGCGCCGGGGAATATCCACCTGGCGTCCTTGATCTCGGTGACCTCGCCGTAACTGTAGTTGCAGGGAACGCCGCCGGCGCCCTTGCGGATCACGCCGCCTTCGGGCCCGAACTTGACGACGCTGCCGTAGATCAGCGGATAGGGGTTGACCCGATTCACCGCGTCCGGGTCCTCTCGCCCTTCGCGCAATTGCCCCTGGAGGCCTGGCGGCAGCGTGCTCTTGCCGGGCCGAACGCCGACGTGCAGATAGATGTTCCCGGCATAGTCCACCCGGACCGAGCGGACAAAGGGAATGTCCGAGTTCACCAGCTTCGGCTTGGTCAGTTGGCCATCGGGGCCGTACATGTACAGCGCGTGGGCACGCTCCAGGTCGCCGGGGTCGGTCGGGCACTTCTTCCAGAGCACGTAGACGTTGCCGGCGGCGTCCGCGGTGTGGCCATAGCCGAAGTCCAGCGCGAACCCGCGAAGCCGGCCATTGTTCTCCGTGGCCGCCGAGAAAGGCATGGGCTTGAGGTCCGGGCCCAGACGAGAGACGTAGATGCTGGTCCCGTAGCGGCTGGCCTTGTTGGGCAGGTAGCCGTGAACGTAGTAGTTGCCGTCCAGCCCGGCTGTCGCATTGGCGCTGCCCGGCCCGCTGCCCGGCCACATCGCGTTGCCCAGCACGCCGGCCTTCTCCCACCGGCCCGTGGTCGTGTCGTATCGCCAGTAGTTGTTTACGTAAAGCCACCCGTGAACGCGGTCGACGCTCATGTCCATCACGCTGTAGATGCTCTCCGGCGCGGTCAACTCGCGGGTCGGAGTGTCCGGGACGACGCGGACTGGCTCGCTGAATGACTTGCCGCGATCCTCGACGCGATACAACGGGCCGCCGATCCACAGCACGGCTGGATCGACGGAATCGTCGACCGCCATGATCGGCCTGCGAATCGGATAGAAGCCATCCTTATAGCCCATCGGCGTGGTCAGGCGGGCCAGTTCCGTGCCGTTCGGCGAGAACTTGATGACATCGATCTTCTGGTCGCCCGACAGTACGTAGAGGTCGCCCGTCTTCCGGTTCACTTCGACCCGGTGCGGCCGGGCCACCTTGAAACTGCCGCCCATGCTGCCGTCCGGCCGCAGCGCGACGATTCGCCCGTCCGCCAGGTCGGCGACATACACGTTGCCGTCCTTGTCGGTGGCGACGCTGACCGGTTCCTTGAACGCGACATCCTTGGCGAACTCGCCGGCCCCGGCGTCGTCCCAGCCGAACCGGTAGACTCGCCGGGTCGGGGCTGAGTGATCCCAGGTGTGGCCACCGTGGGTGCAGTCCTGGCATGTGGTTGGGCCGCCCGGCCTGATGGCGGGATGCCTGCTCGCCCGCACGCCGGTGGCGTAGAGGGTCTTCTCGTCGGGCGACAGGGCCAGGCTGGCGGCGCTGTCTGTTACCGGATGGATCAGCGTCTTGAGCACGCCGTCAGCCGGCACGCTGCCGTCGGTGTAAACCACCGTCAATCGCGCCTCGCCCGCCTGTGCGAACGGCTGGGGCCCTTCCTGGATGCCGACGAACGCCAACCGGCCGTCGCGCGCGACCACGGGCCGCTGGCTGGGCAGGTCGCCCAGGCCGGGGATCGTCGATCGCGTCTCGAACTGGTAGATGAACGGCACCTTGGTCCCGTTGCCGACATCGACTCGCCGCAGGCCCTTGAGCTTTTCTTCGGGCGTGCCGGCGGGGTAGGGCAGAATGGTTTTGACGTATTTGCCCGCGCGGTCGAAGACGGCGCAGACCGTCGAGCCGTCGTGCGGATGAGACGATCCGTAGCAGTGAAAAGCATAGACGTTGCCGTCGGGCCCGACCGCCAGGGCGCGAAGGCCGCCCAGTGTTTCCGGCTTGTAGCCGATCAGGCTCTCCAGTGTCGGCGAGAGGCCCAGCGATACTCGGATCTTGAACGGCCCGCCATCCGCCGGCTTGCCCAGATCGTTCTTGCCGTCCCAGGGAGCCGCCTGCGACAGCGAGTCGGCTTTCAGCGGGGCCGGCGCACTTCTGCCCAGCACCCCGGCCACCAGGTGGCGTACGACGCGGCCTTTGGCATCCTCGACGCAGATCGCCACGTCGCAGGCCCGACTGACGGCGAAGCTGATGGTTGTCTTGTCGCCGTCACGGGTGACGGTCGGCTTGACGCTGAAGGCGACGTCCGCTGCCGACGCCACGGTGGCTGCGAGCGCGATCCCGAGAGCAATTGCCAACAGGAATCGAACCACGACAGTTCCTTTCGGCCCGGCGGCTCGTGCAGTTACTGCCGCAGATCGTAGCATGCGATTCGTTTCCCGAGTCGGCAGAAGTCCCCCCGTCGACCATGGCGGCGCTGGCGCAGAGCGCCTGCCCACCTTGTGTTTGAACCCCGCCGAGGAGCGAAAGCGGCGGGCGTTTTGGGCGGCGCTTCGATCCGATTTGCCACGCCTCCCCTGATGCAACGGCAGACACCTGCGCCGACCAATGTTCCACGTGGAACTGTATTACGGACATAATACACTCGTGTAACGAACAGCGTGCCC
>JAQTVL010000160.1:0-2511 GCA_028706835.1 Phycisphaerae bacterium
CAGCGGAAGCTGGATCATGCGAGTGACGAGCGGCATGAGCGCGTCGCGCAGCCGGGCCACGGGTCAGTTGCCCTTCCCGCCGGCGGCAGGGGCGCCCTGGACGGCCGGTCCGATCGCGTTGAGCTTTGGGAGCTTGTCGAGCACCTGGCCGATCTGGTCGGCGGTGTCCTTGTCGCCGCCGGCTTCGGCGGCCTTGCGGCGCAACTCAGCCAGGGCGATGAAGTCTTTGTCGAACTGGTCGATCCGCAGCATCGGCGGGTCCACGTTGCGGAGCATGTCGTTCGCCTCGATGATCAGGGCCCGCGCCTTCGCGCTGTCCTTCATCGATGCCGCCAGGCCTCGGGCCTGGACCGCGAACGTCGCCGCCCGCGGCGGGTCCACCAGCTTCTGATAGCACTTCGACAGGAACATCACGTCCTCAGCCGATGGGTCGAGCTTGAAGGCATCTCGGCGGCGTGCGATCGCATTGTCGTACTTGTGGTCCCGGTATTCCTTCTCCGATTTCGCCCGCGAACTCCCCGCCTTCTCGGCATCGGGGTCCCCGATGTCCGTCACCGGCTGGAGCAGGCTTTCCGCCACCGCCAGCCGCTTCTTGTAGTCCGGGTTGTCCGGTGCGAGCAGCAGCGCCCGGCGGTAGGCCATCGCCGTCGACGGCGGCCCCGGCGAGCCAACGAGTTCAGCATATTTGGCCGCCTGCTCGCGCTGGAGCTTCTGCCAGTCCTGGCTGAACCGCGTGTTCTTGAACACCTTGCCCTGGAGCTGGCCCTGCCTGGCCTTCACTGCCGGCGGGGTCTTGTCGGCGTTGGCCTCGATCAGTTCGTTGGCGCGCTTGAGGAACGGCTCCGCCTGCGCCGGCCGGCCCAGGTCGATCAGCAGTTCGGCCGCCAGTTGCTGCGGCTCGATCGCGGTATCGTCGGCCTCGACGGCCTTGCGCGCCAAGGCGAGAGCGTCGTCTTTCTTGCCGTCAGCGGCCGCGGCGTTGGCCTGTTCGATCAGCGCGGCGACTTCCTTGGCCTTCTTGGGGTCGCCGGTGTCGGCGGGTGTCGGCGGATGGTTGATGCCGTCGACCACGGAATCGATGAACGTATCGAGGTCGGTTGCCCCGCGGATCGACGGGCAGGTCGCGAACTTGCCAAGCACGTCGGCCAGCGCCGTGGCGGCTGCGGGGTAATCCTTCTGCGTCGCTGCCTTGCGGGCCTCGGCGAGCGCCCTGGCGGCGTCGCCATCGCGAAGCTCGCTCAGCCCCACGGGGGCGTCCGTGACCGGGCGGTTGTAGTTCGCCCGGAACATCTCCCAGCGATCGTCCGACCAGCCGGGTCCGGCTGGGCTCTCGGCCATCTTGCCGGGCGCACGGACGTCCCCTCGCAGGCGGAAGTTGCCCTTGAACGGATCGGCGAACGGATCGTCGGACTCCAGGCAGTCGGCCCGCTCAAAGCGGTCGGGCGCCGTGGTCACGTTCCTGCATCGGCTGAACACGCTCAGTTCCGCCTTGCCCCGCCTTGCCCCGATGGCGAGCGGGCAGCGGTAGAACGCGCACCGCGTCAGGTTCACCTCGTCGTGATCGCGCGACACGCCTGTCAGACAGGTGACAAAGAGCGTTCGGCTGACGTCGGCCCCCTTGTCGAGGGCGAGCCCGACGCGGAAATTCTGGAGCACGCTGTCGACGACGTCCGACTCAGCCGGCAAGCCCAGCGACCCCTGGTCGATGGCCGGCGGCGGTTGGGCGGCGCGGAAGTAGCAGTTCCGCCCGGTCAACGGGGCGCTCGCAATCGCCTTGGCGCCGGCGACGACCTCTACGCCGTCCAGCCAGGCGGGTGCGTCCAGTGTGAAGTCGGCGTCCTTGGCGGGCGTCAGCCGCGGCCATTCGCCGCGCGGCGCGAAGAACACGCAGGCGCGATTCTTGCCGTCCTTGCCGCGGGCCTTCAGTTCGCCCGGGCTGAGCGTGTAGCTGCCCGTCGCCAGGTCGATCACGTCCTTGTCGGTGCTTCGGGCAAGGGCCTCAGCCACCGTGCGCACGTCGCCGGAGCCGTCAGGCCGGACGCGGATCATCGTCGGGCGGTCGGGGAAGTTCGGGTTGGATTTCTGCACGCGCGCGATCAGCTCGCCCAACCGCTGTGCGCCGGGGTCCGCCGGACGGGCTGGCAGGGCGGCGTCGATCGCCTTTCGCAGGTCCGTGACTCGCGTGATCGTGGCCGGGTTGGTGATGCTGTTGGACTTGATGAGCGATTCGGCGATGGCGCATTCTTTTCCTGCGCGGTCCCACCATTTGTAGGTCACCATCACATCGAGCTTGTCGAGCTTGCCCGCGATGGTTTTCTGCACAATGTCGCTCGGCGGCGCAGCCACCGCCGCCCCGATCGCCATCGCGACGCAGGCTGTGAGCATTAACATGAGCGAGCGATACATCATGAAGGCTCCGGTTCGTTCGCAGGGACGCGACGCGAGGATACCCGCCGTTCCTGAGCCGGTGCTTAACCCCGACGCTACCCTTACCAGCATAAGCGGGAAGTG
>JAQTVL010000160.1:2521-8678 GCA_028706835.1 Phycisphaerae bacterium
GTTCAATCCGCGGACTGTCAAGTGAGCGCTTTGACAAGTTGGCGGAACTGCTCGCCGCGCTCTTCGTAGTTCTTGAACTGGCCCCAACTGGCCGCCGCCGGCGAGAGCAGCACGACATCGCCCGGGGCGGCGAAACTGGCGGCGATGCGAACCGCGGCCTTCAACTCCCCCGCCACCTGGACGATGCCCGTCGCGGCGCCGGATGGGCGGTGCGTGCGGACCAAGTCGGCGAACTTCGGGCCGGTTTGGCCGATCGCGATGACCGCCTTGGCTCGCCGGGCCAGCTCGCCGCAAAGCGATCCGATTTTGAGCTTCTTATCGTAGCCGCCGACGATCACGATCATCGGCGACTTCTCCTCGGTAAAGGCGTCCAGCGCGGTCAGGGTCGATTCCGGCGTCGTCGCCTTGGAGTCGTTGAACCACCGCACGCCGTGCGATTCGCCGACCAGTTCCAGCCGATGGGGCAGGGCGGAGAAGTCCGCCAGGGCGGCTGCCATGGCCGCCTCCGGCACGCCCAGCACCCGCCCGACAGCCAGCGTAGCCGCAGCGTTGAGGCGATTGTGCCGCCCGACGACTTTCAGCTTCACACTGGCGGCGTCCTCAGCCCTGTACCAGATGACGCAACCCGGGGTGAGGGCATCCCAACGCTCCGGGGCCGGGGACGGCCCGGCTCGCTGGGCGTCGCTGGTCAGCGCCGGGTCTTCCGCGTTGAGAATCGCGGTGTCGCCGGGCGTCTGAAACCGCAGGATGTTCTGTTTGCAGCGGACGTACTCCTCCATCGTGCCGTGGCGATCAAGGTGGTTCGGCGTGATGTTGGTCACGACTGCGATCTGCGGCGACCGCCGCAACTCGCCGAGGTCCTCCAACTGGAAGCTCGACAATTCGAGTACGACGATGTCGGCCGGCTTGATCGTATGCACCTGCGGCAGCAACGCCCGGTGCCCGATATTGCCGCCGAGATGGACTGCGCTTTCCCCCAGCCCCCGCGTCAGCGCCGCCTCGATCATCGCCGTGGTCGTGCTCTTGCCGGCGGACCCCGTGATGCCGACGATCCGCGCCGGGCATCGCGCGAAGAACAGGTTCATCTCGCTGGTCAGCGGCACGCCGGCCTGCCGCGCCACCGCCAACATCGGGGCGCTCTTGGGCACCGCCGGGCTGACGATGACGCAATCGACGCCCGCGGCGAAGTCCCGCTCGTCGTGCCCGCCCAGCCGGAGCGTCACGTTCGGCACATCGGCGATCTGCGCCAGCGACTCGGTCAGCGTGTCAGCCGGCTTGCTGTCGGTGACAATGATTTCGCGGGCGCCTTCGTTGGCCAGAAAGTGGATGGCGGCAATCTGCCCGCCAAAACTGCCCAGCCCCATGACGGTGACGCGCTTGTTCCTGAAATCCATTTCAGGGACCCTCGGATTGGAGACGTTGAGAACTACGAAGCGAATTTACCACGAAGGCCCGCGAGCGACCACCAAGAAAACGGGAGCGCCGCTGAGACGCTGAGGAAGAAGAGGGCTATCCGCAGATTGCGCAGATTTCCGCAGAATAGAGACGCCGGTTGAAATGAGATTGGATTCCGTGATCGACTTCTCATCTGCCAAATCGGCGTAATCTGCGGATAACCTCTTCGCCGTCCTCAGCGCCTCAGCGGCGGCCTCACCTCGGCGTGAAGTCGTGGTCTTTCTTCATCGCTCGAATCGTCCGCGCGATCAGGTCCACTGTCGCGTCCAGGTCGTCGTAGGCGATCATTTCCACCGGGGTGTGCATGTAACGGTTCGGGATGCCGACCACCGCCGTCGCCACGCCGCGGGCGTTCACCTGCATCGGGCGGGCGTCGGTGCCGGGGATTCGCGGCTCCGCCACTGTCTGCGTCTTGATCTTGTGCTTGTCGGCTGTCTTGGCCAGCAGCTTTTCCAGCACCGGGTTGAAGTTGCAGCCGCGACCCAGGATCGGGCCACCGCCGAGCTTCACCAGGCCGACCTGCTTCGGGTCCACGCCCGGGTGGTCGGTGGCGAAGCCGACATCCACGGCGATGCCGACGGCGGGGTCGATGGTGAAGCACGCGGTCTGCGCCCCGCGCGTGCCGACCTCCTCCTGCACGCTGGACACCGCCCACACCTCGGCCTCCAGGTCCGTTCGCCCCGCCAGCGCCGCCAGCACCTCGCAGGCCACGAATGCCCCGACGCGGTCGTCGGCCGCCCGGCAGGCGAATCGGCCGTTGGCCAACTCGACGATGCCGAGATCGTAGACGGCTGGGTCGCCGATGCGGACGCGCCTTTTCGCGTCCTTGTCGTCGGTCGCTCCGATGTCGATGCACAGCCCGGACACGTCGTCCGGCTTGACGCCCTTGCCGCGCTCGTCGGGCTTTTCCAGGTGGATCGGCTTCTTGCCGATCACGCCCGGCACGTCGCCGCCGTTGGCGATGATCTTCACCCGCTGGCCGACCATGCAGGCCGTGTCCGGCGCGCCGATCCGGTCGAAATACAGGAAGCCCTTGTCGTCGATGTGCGTGATCATCAGGCCTACCTCGTCGCAGTGCCCGACGACCATGACGCGCGGCGAGCCGCCGCGGTTGATGACCGCCATGACGTTGCCGTGAACGTCGGTGTTGACAGTCTCGGCCACCGGTTCGAGCCGTTCGCGGACGAGCGATTGGACCTTGACCTCGAACCCGGACGGCGACGGAGTGTTCAGCAGCGAATGAAGGAACTGGCGGGCCTTCTTATCCATGGCGTCTCCTCATTGAAAGCGACCTGAACAAGAGTAGCGGGCAGACCGCGGCCGGGCAAGAACGTCGAACCTTTTTTGCGCGAACGTCGTCTATCCTATTGACGGTCCCCTTTTGGACCGATAAGTTCTACGGAATCCTATCGTCAGTTTTCGCCGCCGTCGTGGTGCATCATATCCGCCCGACGGTTGGCCGCTGTGCTGGAGTGGACAATGCCGCATCCGGATGACACCGAGCTTGGCCGGCTCGTCGTTGAGCAGCGCCTCGCCACGCCCGACGAGATCGACCGCACCCTGAAGCTGCGCCTCGATGAGTCGCAGGCCGGCAAGGCCAGGCCGATGTCGCAACTGCTCGTCGACCAGGGCGTGGTGACAGCCGCCCAGATGAAACGGCTGCTCGAGCAGCTCGAGACGATCCGCCCGACGCAACAGATTCCTGGCCACCAGATTCTCGGCAAGCTGGGATCGGGTGCGATGGCCACGGTGTTCAAGGCCCGCCAGCTTTCGCTGGACCGGATCGTCGCGATCAAGGTGCTGCCGAAGAAGTGGTCGAGTGACCGCGAGTTCGTCGATCGGTTCTACAAGGAAGGCAAGGCTGCCGCCCAACTGTCGCACAACAACATCGTCCAGGCCTACGATGTCGCCGAGGCCGGCGGATATCACTACTTCATCATGGAGTTCGTCGACGGCCACACGGTGTTCGACGACCTGGCCAAGGGCAAGCCCTATTCGGAGGCCGAGGCCCTGCGGATCGTGACGCAGATGGCCCGGGCGCTCAAGCATGCCCACGAGCGCGGGATCATCCACCGCGACGTCAAGCCGAAGAACATCATGATCACCGCCGACGGCATCGCCAAGCTGGCCGACATGGGCCTGGCCCGGCAGGCCTCGGACATCGAGGCGGCCAAGAGCGAGGCTGGGCGGGCCTACGGCACGCCGTATTACATCAGCCCGGAGCAGATTCGCGGCGAGGTGGACATCGACTTCCGCGCGGACATCTACAGCCTCGGCGCGACGTTCTACCACATGGTCACCGGGCGAGTGCCCTACGACGGCCCCACGCCCTCGGCGGTGATGCACAAGCACCTGAAGGAAGAGTTCGTCCCGCCGGACCACATCAACCGGTCGCTCACGACCGGCGTCGCGGAAGTCATCGAGATGATGATGGCCAAGAACCGCCGCGACCGCTACGGCTCGACGGCCGAACTGCTCGAAGACCTCGACGCGGTGTCGCGCGGCGAGCCGCCGCTGATCGCCCGCTCCCGTGCCCCCGGCGCCATGCTCGACCCGCTGGCCAAGGCGGAAGCCGGCGGCCGGGCCGCCGACGAGACGCACATCATCCACGTCAACCCGGGCCCGGACCTGCGGCCGTGGCTGATCCTGCTCGGCGTCGCCCTGGCTGCGTCGATCGTCGCCAACGTGCTCCAGTTGATCCTGCGGTGATGGGAGTCCCGACGCGCTGAGCGTACAAGCGGCTGCGAGCCGCTTGCGTTTTCGCACGGCCGGCTGGGCCCGCAGGCACTGCGAAAACGCAAGCGGACGGCAACGCACGGGCTTTTCACCAGTGTCCGCGCCCCTCCCAACGCCATTCCCTTGCGCCGCCCGCGCGGTTATGATATAAAGGGTATTGGAGGAGGTATGAAGCCGGACATCGGATCGATCCTCGAGCAATGGCCCTATGAGCCGGGCCAGATCACCGTCCGCAAGATTCGTGGCGCGGACGGACGGGAGAAGCTCCAGCTTCGCCTCGACCTCGGCCTGCTCCAGATGGAGCTCGTCGGCCGGCCCGACGGCCGGCAGCCCTACGGTTTCTCCACCGTGCTCGACTACGTCGAAGGCCAGTTGACCGGTTATTCCAACCGCCACAGCGGCGACGAAGGCTTCACCATCAGCGAGCGGATCGTCCGCGAGCTGTCGGACGAGGCGTTGATGAACTACCATCGCTACCTGAGCCTGTACGTGCTGGAGGACTTCGAGGGCGTGGTGCGCGACACGGCCGCCAACCTGCGGATATTCGATGTCGTGCAGCGCTATGGGCCGACCGACGCGGACAAGCGATCGCTCGAGCAGTACCGCCCCTACGTGACGATGATGAACACGCGTGCCAAGGCCCAGCAGGCCATGAGCCGCGAGGATTACCGCACCGCCATGGCGATCATCATGTCCGGCCTGGCGGCGATCAAATCGTTCTTCGAGAGCCACAATCGGCCCGACCTGTTCCGCCACTCGAACGAGGCCGCGGTGCTGCGGGAGCTTCGCAAGGAAGTGTCGGCCCATCTGCCGAAGGACCCGATTCGGACGATGGAGCGGAAGCTCCGCAAAGCCGTCGCCGCGGAGCGCTACGAGGACGCCGCCCGCCTGCGCGACGAGATCGAGCAGGCCCGCGCCACCCGGCACACGCAGTCCACCGAAGCGACCGGCGAATAGTCGCGACAAACCTCCCGCGGTGGCGGGTGTCTTTCCCACATTGTTTAGCCGCAGGACCAGGTAAAAAGGTCCGCGCGTCCCCTCGCGATGCGGTCCCCAATGGAATGTTCTGGTCGATTCGCCCGTGCCGCCGTAAGATGTTCGCCTTGTCAGGAATCCAGGAGTTCGCGCCAATGAAGTCTTCCACGTGGATTGCGTGTCTGCTGCTCGCCGTGCTGTCCGCCGGCGGGTGCTCGTTCCTCCATCCCGACCGGATGGCCAAGCCGCTCGTCGTCGAGTCCCGCATGGACCAGGGGCTCACGCTCGTGCTGCCCGGCATCGAAGGCCGGGGCTTCCTGAATCGGAACATCCGCAACGGCATCGCCGACGGCGGCGTGCCGACCGCGATCCGCATCTACGACTGGACGCTCGGGCCGGTCCTTGCGGTCGTCAGCGAAATGTGGGAAGGCCGGGCCCGCCGCAAAGCCGACGACCTGTGCAGCACCATTCGTGCCTACAAGATACTGCACCCGAACCGCCCGGTGGTCCTGGTCGGCCACAGCGGCGGATGTGCGATTGCGATCTTCGCAGCCGAGCGGCTGCCTGCCGGAGTGAACGTCGACGCGATCATCATGCTGGCCCCGTCGATTGGCCCGGACTACGACCTGTCCGGCGCCCTGCGGCATGTTGACGGCAAGATCTACAGCTACTACAGCCACAAGGATTCGGGGTTCGGCGGCGGGGCGACGTGGGTGTTCGGCACGCTGGACGGCACGCACGCGAGCGCCGCCGGGCGGGTGGGCTTCAACACGCCGGCGGCTGCGGCCGCCCTCTACAAGGACAAGCTGGAGCAGATCCCCTGGTCGCCGGAGATGTCGCTGTCCGGCAACGACGGCGGCCACACCGACTGGGCCAACCGGACGTTTGTGTTCACGTACCTCTCGCCGCGGGTGAACTTCGAGTTGCGGGCCCACGATCAGCGGGTGCGCGATGCCGCCCGCGTCGCAACCACGCGGTCGGACTCGCCGCG
>JAQTVL010000161.1 GCA_028706835.1 Phycisphaerae bacterium
CGCGATGGCCATGAGTATCGCGAACAGCGCGCCGATAAGGATCGGCCCGAGCGTGGCCATCGGCCCGATGAGCACGGGCACGACCGCCTGCGTGAGGCCCGACCCGTCGCCCGAGATCCAAGGCAAAGGCAAAAGTCCTGAAGTCATCCCGATCATATGGGTCCTCTCTCGCCAGCCTGTCTTTCAGAGGTCGCAACGTCGGCTGGGCAACAGCGATGAATCCTGCGATAGCTCTTGCCTGTAACTAGACCTTCATCCGCCAACGGTAAACCCGCAATTTACCATAAAGATTCGCCGCCGGTGAAGAGCAAATTCGCGGGGGGCGTAATGTACGCCGCTCCGCGCCTGACGGCGATCGGGAAAGGCGCTTTCGGAGAGCGATCATCGGCCTGATTGTCTTGACCGATGCCGCGGGGGCAGTTACCGTCATGGGGAGTGGAGCGTCATACGCGCGGACCTTTGGTCCTGCGGCTAAACGAGGAGGGCGGCGACCGTCTTCCTGATGCCTGATGCCTAATCTTCTCGCCATCACGTTCGTTCACACGGCCATCCTTGGCGCTGCTGCGCTCGCGGTGCTGCCGATCATCATTCACCTGCTCATGCGGTCCAAGCCCCGGCTGGTCATCTTCCCCGCCCTGCGGTTCGTCAAGGTAACACACAACGCCAACGTCACCCGCAATCGGCTCAAGCACTTCCTGCTGCTGATGATGCGGATGAGCGCGATCGCGCTGCTGGCGCTGGTGCTGGCCAGGCCGAAGGTCGAAACCTCCGGCGGCATCGGCATGACCGCCAAGGACCCGGTGTCAGCCGTGGTCATCATCGACACCTCCGGGTCGATGGCCTATCGCGTCGCGGGCCAGCCTCGGCTGGAGGACGCCAAGCGGCTGGCGGGGCAGTTGCTCAAGGAACTGCCCGCCCACTCGCAGGTGGGCCTGCTCTGGCCGGACCGCGTCGGCGATTCGGTCGACCTGGTCGAGGACATCGACTTCTGCGTCTCGCAGATACAGGACCTGGCCGACCGGCGCGGCGAGGCGGCTGACCCCGTCGCCCGGCCGAGCATGAGGACAGGCCAGCGGGTGACGATGGCGCCGCTGCTGGCGCGGGCCTACAAGAGCCTGGAGAAGGCCAATTTCCCGCGGCGGGAAATCTACGTGTTCAACGATTGCACGCGCGATAGCTGGGCCGATGTCGGCATGGGCGCGTTCGCCGCCAACGACAACGTCACGGTCTACCTGTTCGACGTCGGCAGCGGTGAGAACCAGGACTTCCTCGTCACCGAGGCCAAGTGGCACCAGCAGGTCGTCTCGGCGCGGCAATGGCCGGTGCTCAATGCGGCCGTTCGCTGCGGGCAGCTCACCGGCAAGAAGACGCTCGAATTGCGGATCGGCAAAGAAACCGTCGCCCGGGCCGAGCTTGACCTGGCCAACAAGCTCGAAACGGTCAAGCAGCCGCTGAAGATCAGCCCGCTGGACGAAGGCCTTCACACCGGCCTGCTGCACCTGGACTGCAAGGACGAGATTCTCGAGGACAACGATCGCTACCTGGCGCTGGATGTCGGCCCGCTGCCCGCGGTGCTGATGATCGAGTCGCAGGCGGTCGGCGATCGCGGCTGGTCCGTCGGGGCGCTGGTCGAGGCGATGTTCGAGGGCAGCGGGCTGTTCGGCATGGTTCACATGCAGGCCGGCGATTTCCTCAAGCCCGCGACCGAGGCCGCCGACCGCGACCGCTTGGCCAACTCCCACGCGGTCGTGCTGGCCGACGTCCGCGTGCTGGGCGAGAAGCAGTGGGCCGCGTTGGAGAACTACGTCAGCTCCGGCGGCACGCTGATCACGCTGCTTGGGCCGAACACCGACCCCGCCGCGATGAGCAGCGCAGCCGCGCTGGCTGTGCTGCCGGCGCCGGGCATCGACAAGCTGGTGGCCCCGAGTTCGCCGCCCGCGCCGGGCGCGCCGCCGGCCCCGGGCATGACCTGCGTCTACCCGGCCTTCGACAAGAACCTTTCCCGCGTGCTGGATGTCTATCGCGCCAACGTCGGCAAGCCGCAACTCGATCGCGAACTGGTCTACCAGTACTACTCGCTGCCGGCTGACAAGCCGCTGCCCGCGGGCACGGTCGCGCTGGTCCGGCTGGCGGACCCGGCCGGTTCGCCGCTGCTGCTGGAGCGTCAGCTCGGCTCCGGCCACAGCCTGTTGCTGACCACCACGCCGCAGGGCAAGTGGTCGCAGTGGAGTCAGCGCGAGACGGCGCCGGCCATGTTCTACTCGATGCTGCTGGCCTACCCGCGTGGCCTCCAGCGAGCGTACCACTTCACGATGGACCAGCAGGCGTCGGTGACCGCGCCCAACGCGTTCCGCGGCGGGAGCGCCACCGTCACGCTGCCGGACAACCGCGGCACGATGAAGTTCGAGATCAACGGGACGACCGGCGCCGTGACGCTGCCGACGCGTTGGCTCGGCTATTACCGCGTCGAACTGACCGCCCCGCCGCCCAGCGGCGCCAGGCAGCCGATCCTCTACGCCGTCAACATCGACCCCGACGAGTTCACGCTCGAACGCGCGAACGTGAAGGACCTGGCGGACGCCTTCCCCCGCAACCGGCTGATGGTCGTCAGCGGCGCCGACCAGCTCCAGGCCGGGCGCGGCAAGGGCCCGGCCACGCCGAAAGAGGTCGGCCCGCTGATCGGCTTGGCGTTGCTGCTGCTGCTGGTCGGGGAATCGTTCTTCTCGAACCGCTTCTACCGCCAGCCGGTGGCGTCGAGCGCCCCCGTCCCCGAGCAGGCCCCGCTGGCGATGCCGGTCGACGAACCGAAGAAGTAGCTTTCAATAGACTCGATCCCAACTGAACAAGGGGATACAGAATGGCGCGGCAATCGGTCTTGTGTATTGCGGTCGGTGCGATTCTGCTGCCCTGTCTCGGAATGGGGTGGGATCCTGCCGAACAGCGGGGTACGTTTCTCTCGGAAGATCAGGTGGCGAAGAGGGCGGACGAATTTCTCGGCACCGTCATTGTGGCTGAGGAATCAGCAATCAAACTGCTCTCTGATGAGAAGCTCGTCGCCGAGCACCCGAAGGGCGCCTTCTACGCCGCGAAGTGCTTGGAAAGAATACGCTCGATCAAAGCGATACCCGTCCTTTGCGATCGGTTGCTCTATGAGCAGAACATCGAGCGCTACGAGTCGCCTGTCGGGCCGAAATTAAGGAACCCGGCATTCGCCGCGCTGGTGGAGATCGGGCGCCCCGCGATCAGACCTCTTCTGATGAAGGTGGCCACGACCGAGACCACCGCGGAGTACAAACTGGTCGCGTATGAACTGGTTCTGGACCTCGTGGGCAGTTCCAGAACGGCTGCCGACACCATCATGGATTTCCGAGTGGATGAGGGACACCGCAATTCAGGCGTGGAGACGAAGAGATTGTGGGACATGATCCCGAGCGACCGGCCTCGCGCTACGTCCCGACCGTCCGGTAAGTGAAAGCGTTGTGTGTTTCGCGGCAACTTGGCCGCCAGGAAGGCGAGGCCGTTCCGGCCCCGAAGAACATGGGCGGGACGCCCATGCCACGAAACAGGTTCATGTGGCGTTGTGACGCTACGGCTTTCGGTTCTTCAGGTAGCCGCCCTTGATGATCTTCTCGGACACGTCCACGCCTTTGAACGCCTCCTCTTTGGCCTTCTCGTCCGAACCCTCCGCCAGGTATCGGTAGGGCGCAGCCGTCGCGTCGCGGATGACGGCGAAGCTCTTCTTCGTGTTCAGCAGATTCCGGCCGATCGCGGTCGTGCGGTACTTCGCGGAGTCCACGCCGAGCAGGTAGAGCAGCGTGGGCATGATGTCCACCTGGCCGCCGATGATCGGAATCTCCTCCGCCTGGATCGAGCTGTTGTAGACGATGAACGGGACTCGCAGATCATTTTGCAGCCACCAGTCCTGGGTGATCGGCAACTGCTCAATGCGGTCCCGGTACCAGCGGTGGATGCTCTGGTGGTCGCCGTAGATCGCGACGAGCGTGTTGTCGAGCAGGCCGTTGGCGCGCAGGGCGTTCAGGAAGATACCCAGGTGCTTGTCGGTGTAATGGATGCTCTGGAAGTAGCCGCCCATCTTGCTCTTATCGAGCGTTTCGTTCAGCTTGAGAGCCCGGTGTTCCTTTGGAAGGTTGAACGGGTTGTGGCTGGTCAGCGTGATCATGAAAACGAAGAACGGCTGGGGCTGCTTGCGAACCAGCGGCGCCACCTGCCGCAGGAACGACCCGTCGCTCAGGCCCAGGCCGATCACCTCATCGCGCTCGAAGGCGGCGGAGTCGGTACACTTCTCGAAGCCGATATTGGTCAGTGCGATCACCCAGTTCCAGAACGTGCCGGCGTCCGGGTGGATCGCGTGCGTGCTGTATCCCTCCCCCTTCAGCAGGGTTGGCAGCGAGTTGTAGGTCGCGTGCGGATAGACGAAGAACGTTTCCACCCCGCGGACCGGATGCACGGACGTGTTCGCCAGCAGCTCGGCATCCGACGTCAGCCCGTCGCCGACCTGTTCGTAGATAGTCGAGAAGAACAGGCTGTTCTTGAGCAGGCCGTTGAGCGTCGGGGTGATTTCCTGGCCCTCGAACTTTCGGCCGATGACGAACCGCTCGAGCGATTCGATCTGAATGACCAGCAGATTCTTGCCCTTGAACATGCCCTTGTACTTGTTGTCGGGCAGATGCTCATCCTTCTGCTCGTACCACAGGCGAATCTCGTCGGTGTCCTCGGTTGTCAGGCGGATCGGCCGGCCGGCGGTGAACCAGGAGCGGATCGTCAGCAGGTGATATCCGACCGGCGAAAGAACGGACGCCGTCCGGTTCGGCTCGACGACGTTGTAGAGGCCGATCCTGCTGTCGGCCCGGCGGAACACGAGCACCTTGGCCGGCACGTAGAAGAACGCCCCCAGGCCCAGCACAAGCAGCGCCGCGAAGGCCGGGACGTTACGCTCCCGGTTGCGGTAAAGCTTTCGACCGAGCAGCGCCGCCGCCAGGAACACGACGAGGTCCGCGACGAACAGCAGGTCCACCGGCCTGGCCATCGACGCAATGCTGTCGCGCACCGCCATCGCTTCCTTTGCGTGGCGGAAGATGGCGAACGTGGGCAGCGTGCCGAAGCCGCGCAGATACCACAGGTCGGCCAGCAGCACGACCGAGGTCGCCGCGTCCATCGCGAAGAACAGCCAGAGCCGCCGCCGGTTCCGCAGCAGTTGGCCGAACGAAAGCAGGATGAGCAGCGGGCCGAGGTAGATGCACGTCCGCGGCAGCACGTCGCGGGCCGCCTGCCGGTAGTCGCAGTATGTGTGCGACGGGTCGTAGAGGAACCCGACCAGCAGCAGGCTCTTGACGAAGAGCACGGCCAGCGTCGCGAGGAACAGGTAGTCCTTGAACAGTCTGGATAGTTGTGTTCGCATCGGATGCAACGCTTACGCCTTGGGGTCCGCCCGTCTCCGTCTCCGTCTCTGTCGCCGCGTCAGGCGTCGATCCTACCCGGCGATTCGCCGATCGGCAACGGGGCGCGACCGGATGGGTCGCCGATAGGAAGTCTTCGCTGTTTGTGAAGTGCGGTGGCACAGCCGCGCAGCGGCGGAGCTACCGCACTCCACGAAAAGACGGATTGGCAAGCATGCCACCAACTCTTGCCGCGCCCACCGTTGAGCCGCCGGGCATCATAGGCTCACGCCGCGACGGCTGGCGAGCCGATATGAGGCGGAACCGGCTTGTTGCCGGGTATGGCTTTTCGCGGCGGCCGAGGGTAGGATCGTTGCGCGATTCCGGGACCAAGTCTGTTCGTCCGTCCGCTGTTGACGTTGCTGGAATAATCGCCGGGCGAGTGCCCGCGATGCCGAAACCTCTAGGAAAGGGTGACTCATGAAACTGGCACAATGGCTTTTGGTGTTCGCGGCGGCGTTCAGCCTGGCGCTGGGCGGCTGCGGCAAGGACAAGGGCGGCAGCGGGAGCGGGAGCGGGAGCGGGAAGGTGTCTGTCAAGCAGGACACTCCCAAGGCGACGCTGGAGACGGTCGTGGCGGCGGCCAAGGCGAACAACATGGATTCCGTCGTGGCGTGCCTGGAGCCGGACTGTCAGGAGCCGATGAAGGCTGTGCTCAAGGGCATGAAGGATCTGGCGGCCAAGCAGGAGCCGGTGAAGAAACTCGTGAGTGAGAAGTTCGGCAAGGAACTGGCTGACAAGATCTTCAAGGACAGCATGGGCGATCCGTCCAAGGAACTGGCCAAGGAAATGGACGTGGATCTGGCGAAGGTGAAGATCGAAGAGAAGGGCGACGCCGCCACGGCGACGGTTGAGGGCAAGGACAAGCCGCTGAAGATGAAGAAGATCGGCGGGAAGTGGTATCTGTCGGCTGACGAGTCCCCGGAGAAGATTAAGCAGGGCGCCGAGATGATGAAGGGCATGGTCGCCGGCATGACCAAGGCGCTGACCGAAGTCGAGAAGAAGATCAAGGACGGCACGATCACCAAGGACAAGGCCGAGCAGCAGATCGGCGAGATCATGATGAAGGCCCTGATGCCCGCGGGCAACTGATCCGTTGCCGATCTTCGGGGTTAGAACAACCCAGGCCGCCCGCCCCAGCCGGGGGCGGGCGGCCTTTTTTCCGCGCCGACGTTGAAACCGCCAGCCGACCGGGTAGCATGTCCGGCGGATGGGGGATGGTTTCTGGGAGTGCCGTCCATGCTGCGTTCATTGGCTCACGCGTGCTTTGTCGTCGCGGACCTGGATCGGGCGGTCAAGTTCTATTGCGACGGCCTGGGGATGAAACTGGCCTTCGAGTTTCGCAACGAGCAGGGCCAGCGAACGGGCGTGTATCTGTCCTGCGGCGGGCGGACGTTCGTGGAGATGTTCATCGGCAAGCCGAACCCGCCGGACCCGCAGGGCTCGTATCGGCACATCAGCCTGGAGGTTGACGACCTCGACGCGACGGCGGCGAAACTGACGGCGGCCGGCGCCGGGGTGACCGAGAAGAAGATGGGCAAGGACAACAGTTGGCAGGCGTGGACGGCGGACCCGGACGGCAACCGGATCGAGCTGCACCAGTACACGCCGACGAGCCACCAGACCAAGGCGCTGGAGACGCTCGCGGCGGGGAACGCCAAACCGAAGGCGTGACGGGACTTTGAAAGGACAGGTCGTGTCTGAGCATTCGGCGTATCAGAAGAAGGTGATCCAGCGGTACTACGACAACATCGAGTCGATCTCGCTGCAAAAGCTGGCTGAACTCGTCAGCGAACTCTACATGGAGACCAGCGAGAAGAAGGCGGAAAAGCTGTGGCAGCGGGTCAGCCAGGCGATGACGGCGCTGAAGGTGCCGGAGAAGGTGGCGATGCGCCTGATGGCCGAGCGCGACGTGCAACTGCTGGCCTCGCACCTCCAGGACTGGATGAGCAACCCGCCGAAATGAGCGACGGGCGGCGACCGGACTTCTTCGTCGTTTGTGGAGTGCGGTAGCGCAGCTACCGCTTTTCCCCGGGACGCGAGCTGCGGGGCCGCCCAAAGCGGAAGCTGCGCTTCCGCACTCCACAAAAAGACGGACTTCAAACGCTGCCACCAAGTCTTGCCGCACGCAAGCGCCACGTTTCACCATTTCTCGCTGTGCGTTTCGCTCTTCCCGTGGTAGAAAAGCGGTAGACGCCCCGCCCGGGGCGAAACGGGGAACTGCCATGATCCGCACGCTGCTGCTGACTGGAATGCTCGCGACCGTGCTGGTGTTCGGGTTCGGCCAGGACAAGCTGCTGGAGCCGTATCTCCCCGAGCCGCCGCGAATTCAGATTCCGGCACCCGAGCCGCCTCCGCCGCCGCCTGTCGTGGATCATCCGACCCCGCGGGCGCCGACGACACGGACGACCAGGCCGGAGGGCGTCGGCAGGCCGTGTAGGTTCTTTGGGGTGCGTGCAAACGGGCTCAAGATTGTCTACGTCGTCGACCGGTCCGGCTCGATGTTGCGGACCTTCGACTTCGTCAGGGCGGAAATGGTCTACTCGATCAGGTACTTGGCCCCCAAGCAGCAATTCTCCGTGATCTTCTTCGCAGGCAGCCAGCCGGATGTGCTGTCCATCGAAGGCAAGTCTCGGCTGACCCACGCTACGCCGCTCAACAAGGCCGCCGCGAAGAACTGGATCGTCGGCAGACGGGATCCCGAGTCCGGTGCGGGAATCGCCGGCATCGGCCTGGCCTTGAAGGCGGCCTTCGAAATCGCTGGCGGTCCCCCGAATGCGATCTACCTGCTGACCGACGGCGACCTGCCGCCAGAGACGCTGGACCTGCTGCGGAAACTGAACGCTGACAAGAAGGTCCGCATCCACACGATTGCATTCATTGACCGGGCCGGAGAGAAGAAACTCAAGAAGATCGCTGAGGAAGACGGCGGGACGTACAAGTTCATATCCGAGGAAGAACTCGGGGAAGGCCTTTGAGTGCCGCGTCCCAGAGGAAAGGGGCCGGAGAACTCCTCCCCCCTTTGCGGGGGAGGTGGCCCTTGAGGGCCGGTGGGGGGGCGGGCACGTGTGGTCTGTGCGGAACGATTGTCGCGGTCCGGCCCCCCACCGCGGCTGAAGCCGCACCTCCCCCGCGAGGGGGGAGGGGTCGGAGCC
>JAQTVL010000162.1 GCA_028706835.1 Phycisphaerae bacterium
GGCATCAGCCTGATCGCCCTGGGCGGCGCGATCGCCGCAGGCGCGTTGTTGATGTTCGACCGGGCCTCCAAATGCTTGGCCGGGCTGGGCATCCTCGCAACGTTTCTCGCGAGCAGCTTGGCTGGAAGCGTGCTGATCCACGGCGACGGGATGACCTTCTACGTGGTGCTCGGCGGCCTGATCGCCGCAGCCGGTAGCTGCCACCCGTGCCTGTCCGGCGTGTGCAAGGCCGACGGGCAGGGAACGACGCCTCCGCCCGAGAGCAAACTGTAAGGCGAACGGGTAAACCGGGGACGTAGCTCAATTGGGAGAGCACTAGCTTTGCAAGCTAGGGGTTGCCGGTTCGATCCCGGTCGTCTCCACTGAGCGACCCAAACCGCGGAACGCTGCGTTCCGGGTATCGAGACGAAAAGAACTCGGTGGCTGGCTCGAAAGAGCCGGCCCCGAACGTCCAGGCCGACGGGATGTCGACGTGGACGCCCGGGGCCCTTCGAAAGAAGGCCAAGACGGGGCCCGCCAAAGGCGGGCGGCGTATTCTTTGACAAGTGAATAATGTGCAAGACGCGGATTGGTGTTCACCGAGGCGCTTATGCCGGGCGCAGTTTGGCCCGGTAGAAGGCGTTCTGAAAGAATGAGCGTTTGAGGCGAGAGGTAGATCCTCTGGTGTGTAGTTGGCGAAGGGCGACCACGCCTGGAATCCTGATACTGATGTGTCTTTCCGCATGGGATTCGGGGCAAAACCAACGCTTTTCGACAGCGAACCATCAAGGTGGTCAAGCCTCTAAGGGTGTACGGTGGATGTCTAGGCGTCAGGAGGCGATGAAGGACGTGTGAGGCTGCGATAAGCCCGGGTTAGGCGCCAACAAGCCGATTGACCCCGGGATTTCCGAATGGGGAAACCCCATGCCGCCGCGCAAGCGGTCGGTATGACCGGCGAGTGAATTCATAGCTCGCCGGAGCGAACGTGGAGAACTGAAACATCTCAGTACCCACAGGAGAAGAAAGCAACAGCGACTCCGTCAGTAGCGGCGAGCGAAGGCGGACACAGCCCAAACCGGGTCTACGGACCCGGGGTTGCGGGAGCCGAGAGGAGTTACAAAATTCGCCGAAGTCGAACCGGCTGGAAAGCTGGGCCATAGAAGGTGAAAGCCCTGTAGACGAATCGGTAGAATCTCCGTTACCATCGGCTTACCAGAGTAGCACGGAGCTCGTGAAACTCCGTGTGAAACCGGGGGGCCCACCCCCCAAGGCTAAGTACTCCCTGACGACCGATAGTGCACCAGTAAGGCGACTGAAAGATGAAAAGCACCGCAACAAGCGGAGTTCAAAGTACCTGAAACCGTACACTTACAAGCAGCCGGAGCTCTATGGCCCGCAAGGGCAACGAGTGACGGCGTACCTTTTGCATAATGAACCGGCGAGTTACCCCATGCGGCAAGGTTAAGCTGCTCAGCAGCGAAGCCGCAGTGAAAGCGAGCGTGAAATGCGCGACACAGTCGTATGGGGTAGACCCGAAACCACGTGATCTACTCATGGCCAGGTTGAATCCCGAGTAGAATCGGGAGGAGGACCGAACGGGTTAACGTTGAAAAGTTATCCGATGAGCTGTGAGGAGGAGTGAAAGTCTAATCAAACGTGGAGATATCTGGTTCTCCTCGAAATAGCTTTTGGGCTAGCCTCGTGCCACTACATCTCGGGGGTAGAGCCACTGGACGAAGATAGGGGCCCACCAGGCTACCTGCTTCAACCAAACTCCGAATACCGAGATGACTATCACGGGAGTCAGACTACGGGGGATAAGCTTCGTGGTCAAAAGGGAAAGAGCCCGGATCGCCAGCTAAGGTCCCTAATCCATGCTCAGTGCATAAGGAAGTCGAACTGCTAAGACAGCCAGGATGTTGGCTTGGAAGCAGCCACCATTTAAAAAGTGCGTAATAGCTTACTGGTCGAGCCGTTCGGCGCCGATAATGAACGGGACTAAGCATGGAACCGAAGCTGCGGGTTGTCTGCCTTCGGGCAGGCAGCGGTAGAGGAGCGTTGCACGCCGCGTTGAAGGCGTACCGTAAGGAGCGTTGGAGCGCGTGCAAGTGAGGATGCCGGTATGAGTAACGATTAAGCGGGTGAAAATCCCGCTCGCCGAATGCCTAAGGTTTCCTGGGGAAGGTAAATCCGCCCAGGGTTAGTCGGACCCTAAGGCGAGGCCGAAAGGCGTAGCTGATGGACAGCAGGTCAACATTCCTGCACTGCGTCACGAAGGTTTGCACCAGCGGAGGGACGCCGTCACAAAGGCTGGAAGCCGATTAGAAATGGCTATCCACGCATGGATCCTGCCGGATTGGAAAATCCGCCGGTAAATGGATCGATGCGGGGCGACCGATAATTGCGTCGGGAGCAGTCGGCGTGGCGGCCGAGAAAAACTTCGTTGGGACGACGTGGCGTATCCGTACTAAAACTGACACAGGTAGGCAAGGAGAATATCCACAGGCGCTCGAGAGAACTGTTGTTAAGGAACTAGGCAATTTAACCCCGTAACTTCGGAAGAAGGGGTCCCTCCTGTTCACTTGAATAAACCCTTGTGAACAAAGGGCGCAGAGAATTGGCTCTGGGAACTGTTTATCAAAAACACAGGTCTCTGCTAACTCGCAAGAGGATGTATAGAGACTGACGCTTGCTCGGTGCCGGAAGGTCAAGGGAGCCGGTTAGGGTCTTCGGACTCGAAGCTGGCGACCAAAGCCCCGGTTAACGGCGGCCGTAACTATGACGGTCCTAAGGTAGCGAAGTTCCTTGTCGGGTAAGTTCCGACGCGCATGAATAGCGTAATCACTGGAGCAGTGTCTCAACAACAGACTCGGTGAAATTGGACTTGCGGTGAAGATACCGCATACCCGCGGCAAGACGGAAAGACCCCATGAACCTTTACTGTAGCCTGATACTGACGCCTGACCTTGCGTGCGTAGGATAGGTGGGAGGCGATGAAGCCCTGGTTCCGGCCAGGGCTGAGCCAACGTTGAAATACCACCCTCGTAATGCCAGTCGTCTAACCTGAACCCGTCAACCGGGGCAGGGACAGTGTTTGGTGGGCAGTTTGACTGGGGCGGTCTCCTCCCAAAAAGTAACGGAGGAGTTCAAAGGCATCCTCAGGCTGGTTGGCAATCAGCCTTCGAGTGCAAGGGCATAAGGATGCTTAACTGCGAGAGGGCTATCTCGAGCAGATGCGAAAGCAGGACCTAGTGATCCGGTGGTCCCGCGTGGAAGGGCCATCGCTCAACAGACAAAAGGTACTCTGGGGATAACAGGCTGATCTCCCCCGAGCGGCCACAGCGGCGGGGAGGTTTGGCACCTCGATGTCGGCCCATCGCATCCTGGGGCTGAAGGCGGTCCCAAGGGTTCGGCTGTTCGCCGATTAAAGCGGTACGCGAGCTGGGTTCAGACCGGCGTGAGCCAGGTCGGTCCCTATCTGCCGTGGGCGTAGGAGTCTTGCGAGGATATCTCCCTAGTACGAGAGGACTGGGAGGTACTGACCTCTGGTGTTCCAGTTGTCCTGCTAAGGGCACCGCTGGGTAGCTATGTCGGGAAAGGCTAAATGCTGAAGGCATCTAAGCGTGAAGCCCCCCTCAAGATTAGGACTCCATGATCTTCGGATCGAGAGACCCCTGGTAGACCACCAGGTTGATAGGCCGGGTGTGTAAGTGCAGAAATGCACTCAGCTGACCGGTACTAATGGTCGACGGCTTGACCACTTTGATGGTTCGCTCTCGAACCTCAAATACTCGTTCTACAACGGTGAACGTTGGTTCGCTGTCTTGCACTTATTCACGGAAATCCCACCACGGGTTCCGCTGGCTTAACGGTCAGTCGGACCCGGGGATAAAGATTTTCCGGTGCCCATAAAGACGGGGCAACACCTGATCCCTTTCCGAACTCAGAAGTTAAGCTCGTCTTGCCGATGGTAGCTATGCCTCGATGCGTGGCGAGAGTAGGTTGGTGCCGGGATTTACACTCACGAAGAAGCCCAGTTGCGAATGCGACTGGGCTTTTTCGCTGTACGGATTTCGCTGGCGTCCGGCGATAGAGTGCGGACAATGGCGCCGGACGGAGCACCCGCCGTACTGAGGATTGACTGATGCGACGCGCGACGCCCGAAGCCGTCAGTCTTCGACCGTGACGGGGCGAACTGGAGGCGGCAGATGCCTGCTATCGTGCAAGAGCCGGCCCGAGTACCGGAGATCCCCCCGCTGGATGATCCGTCTCTAAGGCCGGCGGCGCGGGCTCTGCTGGTTGAGTCCGATGTGGCGGAACTCCTCCCCCGCCTGAACCGCGGCGAAATCTACGACATGCTGGTTCGGAAGCGCCGCGCGTGCCGCAACGCGAACGAGCGGTTGGCATACGACGAGTTGCTCGCGGACCGCCGACGATTTGCCGACGGAACGACGACCGAGCCGAAATTGATGTTGGTCCACGGCCGGCACACGCTTCTATGGGAAGTCTTGCTTCGATTCGCGAGATCAGACCTGTATCGTAACGCAATGGTTTGTGCTGAACCGTATCATCCCGATCTTCCCGGTTGCACAGTACCTCGTGCACCAAGTTGACCGCAACTCCTGGCGGGTGCTTGGCCGCGTCCCAACGAGCAAGCCGGTGAAGATCGCTCAGATATCCATCGTGCTCTTTGCTGTGGCGACTGCTGTTGCGGGAAGTGCCTACTGCGTTCACGGCCTGTTCTTCTGAGAGGACGGTTCAGGCGTCTGCAACCGAGCTCGCCTCGCCCGCCAATTCCTCGATCAGCTCCCGCGGCACGCCGATGCTGCCGACCGTCACTCGCCCGGTGAACGCGCTCGCCCCGGGCTGGCGATAGCCCGCCTTGTTCGCGGCGAACGTGACCGTCAGGTTCGCGATGATCGCGGCGCTGGCGCCGTCGTCCGCCGGCATGCCGCTGTCCGCATCGAAGCCGCTGGGCACATCCAGCGCCACCACCGGCAGGGCAGGGATATTGTTCACCAACTCGATCAGCTCGACCAGCGGCGGGCGGATCGCGCCCTTGAGCCCCGTGCCCAACAGGCCGTCGATCGCCAGGTCGGCCGCCTTGAGCGCCGCCTCCGCCCGCTCCAGGTTGATCGTCTCGTCGTCGACGCGGAGCAGTTCTTCGGGTAGCGCCATCGCCCGCACAATGTTGCGATTGACGGCTGCGTCGCCCTTGGAGTCCTCCGGCCTGATGGCCCAGAGCACGCGGACATCGTAGCCGCTGTTGTGCATCAGCCGGGCGACGGCCAGTGCGTCGCCGCCGTTGTTGCCCGCCCCGACCAGCACGGCTGCCCGGCGGAATTCCTCAGGCGGATACGCAACTGCAATGGCCGCCAGCGCGGACCGCGCCGCGTTCTCCATCAGCACGATCGACGGCATGTGATAGCGCTCACCCGCCAGGCGATCGACTTGGCGAACCTGGGCGACGGTGAGATAGATGTCCTGGAGCGACGTCATCGTGGCACCCTGAACCGCGAAGAGACAAGCGACAGCCGAGGTCCGTCCGAATGGCCGCATCGCTACGCCGGCCAATGCTCCTCGTCCGGGGGCGCCGCCAAGCGTCGAGCCCAGGCTGCGACCAGGAGCGGGGTCACGGCGGCGACGGTCAGCCAGGCGATCGGGGCGAACGGCTCCGCCCGGCCGGTTCTGAAGAACGTCGGCAGGTATTCGCTGACCGCCGGGATCATCGCCAGGTACATGACGGCCCAGGTCGGCGGGCCGACCCGCGGCCAGAGTTCGCCCCTGCCGAGCACGATTATCGCGGGCGTCAGCCAGAGAAAGTACCACGGGTAACTCACCGGCGAGATCAGCAGTGCCAGCCCGAGCACCAAGGCGATGTCCTCGATATCCAGTCGCCAGCGGCGCCGCCAGACGAGCGCTCCGACGCCGGCCAGCAGCAGGCCGAGCGCTGCCAGTTGCGGCGTTCTCGACTCCGGCGGGAAGTGGACGACGAGCACCTTGTAGAAGGTCGCGTTGTAGTTGTATTTCTCGAGGAACTCGCGCGGCGCCTTCAGGAAGAACTTGGCCGGGGTCGGCATCCAACTGGCCCACTCCATGCCGCGGTCCAGGTCCGGCGACGCCGACCAGTCCATCAGCACGATCGGCATCCAGCACAGGATCGTCGTCAACACGAAGACGCCGGCGCCCGCCAGCAGCCTTCGCTGGCGAGCCAGACGCCCGAGCAGCAGGAACGCCGCCAGCGCCGGCCAGAGGTACTTCATGCTCACCGCCAGCGCGAACAACATCGCGGACTGCCACCACTTGCCGCGGCCCAGCGCAGCCACCGCGGCCAGAGTGACGGCGACCGGAACGATCTCCACGTGCGCGTCCAGGTGCGTCTCGATAATCAGCAGCGGGCAGAGCAACATCCCCGCGGCCCAGCCCAGCCCCACGCCGCGGCTGCGCAGCAGGCTGATCGCGCTGTACGCGAGCAGCCCCTCCGCCGCCAGCAGGATCAGCCGAAGGCCCAGCAGCGTGTTGCCGAGGATCGCGTTGATGGAGAAGATGAACGTGCAGACGGGCGGGTAAATGCTCGGCCGCCAGCGGAAATCGGTCGCCCAGTAGAGTTGCGGGTGCGACTGGCGGAGCTGGCCGCACTCGTCCGGCTTGACCTGGTAGGGGTTTACGCCGCTGGTGGCTGACAGGCCTTCCCAACGGTAGCGGTAGGAATCGTCGCTGAACGTCGGCGGCAGCAGCCACAGCGAGATCGCGAGAACGCCAGCTCCGACGAGCACAACCGTGAGCGTGCGGCGGTCAAGCTTGCCGTCGCATCGGCTGAGCCAGTAGAGCGCGACCAGCCAGCAGCCGGCCAGCACGCCGTAGGCGGCCAGCGCCGCCATCGCCCGGCTGCCGCGGGTTGTATCCGTGTTGGGCGCCGGATCGATCCAGCCGTCAACGTTGCGTTCCGGCTGAACGGTCGATTCCGGGTAGATCGCGGCGTTGAGGTGAAAGTTCGCGTTGCGCACGCCGGGCAGGTAGATGGCCAGCACGGCCAACTCCATCACGGCCAGCAGGATGATCCAGCGTCGCACGGTTGCGTCCTCCCGCGGAAGAACGCTACTGTAGCGGAAAACAGCGCCGAACAGCAAGCCCTTGGCGGCGCGGGACAGAATCGCTACAGTGTGTTCTCGTTGAGGTTCAAGACCGCTAATTGGAAAGGCGAGATCTCATGTCGAAGATGATTGTCGGCGCCCAGCTCTACACCGCTCGCACGCTCTGCCAGACGATTCCCG
This sequence comes from Phycisphaerae bacterium, assembly GCA_028706835.1. Lineage (GTDB taxonomy): Bacteria > Planctomycetota > Phycisphaerae > JAJVII01 > JAJVII01 > STB-87. Next base: position 7,254 of record JAQTVL010000162.1, read on the forward strand.
ATCTCGTCGACACGCTCAAGAAGGTTGCTGCCATCGGCTACACCGCGGTCCAGGTGTCCGGCCTGCCGGATGCGCTTGGCGTGCGTGAGGTGGGCAAGGTGCTGGCGGATAGCGGCCTAACGGTTGCTGCCACGCACGTCAGTTGGGAGAAGCTGCTGAAGGACCCCGAGTCGATCATCGAGCAGCACCGCCTCTGGAAGTGCGAACACGTGGCGATCGGCGGCCTGCCGGGCGAGTACTACGCCAATGCTGACGGCGTGAAGCGGTTCATCGGCGAACTCGCCACGGTCGCACCCAAGCTGGCCGCGGCTGGCATGGACTTCTCGTACCACAACCACAACCATGAACTGGTCCGCTACGGCAATCAGACCTGGTTGGGGATGCTCTACGAACAGGCGGACCCCAGGATCCTCAAGGCGGAGCTCGACACGTATTGGATCACCGCGGGCGGCGGCGATCCGGCCCAGTGGGTCCGCAAGTGTGCCGGCCGGCAGCCGTTGCTGCACGTTAAGGACATGATCATTATGCCCGACCGGACGCTGCGGTTCGCCGAGATCGGCGAGGGCAACTTGAATTGGGCAGCGATCATCAAGGCGGCGTCCGACGGCGGCGTACAGCACGTGCTTGTCGAGCAGGACAAGTGCTACGACCGCACGCCGATCGAGTCGCTGGCGATCAGCTACCGGAACCTCAAGGCGATGGGGTTGAGTTGAGGGTTATCGCGGGATCGTGGAACAAGAAAGGAAGCCCAGGGAATGCATTCCCTGGGCTTTTGTCTTGCGGTGAATCTTCCAGATACGGTGCGGCGTTCATTCCCCGGTCGCGCGGAACAGCGTCGCCGCGACCGGCGCGAGTTGGGCAGCCAATCGCTTCTGCTTGTCCGCCGGCTCGCCGCGAGCGCTCTGGCGGATAGCGAACTCCAACGCCCCGGGCGACAGCAGGATCGCCGTCGGCGCCTCCGGGCATGCTCGCCGAGCCAGCCGGGCCAACCGACGCCGATCGCCCCACCCCAGCCCCGCCTCCGCGACCAGCCGCTTGAACAATCGCCATGGCTTGCCCGGCGGCTGACGGCGTCGCTGCCACCGCGCGTGTCGCAGGCCGAGGATCAGCAGTCCCGTGGCTACCGTCAGCGCGATCATCCAGAACAGCAGCGTGCCCCACGGGTCATCGGACTTGCGATTGAAGTACTGCTGCACGTTTCGCAGCCGCGTCGCGCCGTCAGCCAGCAGGATGAATGTCGCGGCCTCGATCATCGGACCGCCTCCTCTCGCGGGGTCGCCGGGGCCGACTGCCGATACAGCCGTCGCAGTTCGCCCAGCGCCCGCAGGGCCCGCGCCCGCACGCGACGGTCGGA